>JBLMXA010000307.1:0-6520 GCA_050257515.1 Acidobacteriota bacterium
CCGCTCGCCGAGTTCCAGGAGGCGCTGCGCGTGAAGTGGCAGGGCGAGCACGTCGGCGGGATCGTGCTTCACCCGTGATTGACAGCGCGCGCATCGGCCTTACGCTGGGCGCACATGCCCACCCTGCGTCGGCTGTTCGGCCGCGTCACGCCGCGGCTCGGTGAAACGGACGTCGCGGACGCGCGGCGGCTCGCGGATGCGGAGCAGGCGAGCGGCGGCGAGATCGCTGGCTGCGCGCGGCTCGACGCGCGCACGATCGACGACCTCGATCTCGGGCTCGTGTTCCGCGCGATCGATCGCACCGCGTCGGTGATCGGCGCGCAGGCGCTGTGGCGATGGCTCACCGCCCCGGCGGCGCGCGCCGACGTGCTCGTCGAGCGCGAGCAGAAGCTCGCCGTCGTCTCGGAGCCCGCGGTGCGCGACCGGATCTGCGCCGAGGTCGCCGGGTCGCCGGCGGCCGACGCGCCGTTCCTGCCGCGGCTGTTGTGGGAGGAGCCGGCACCGCCGCGACCGGCGACGCTGTCGATCGTGCTCGTGACCGCGCTCGCCGCGTGCCTCGTGCTCGCGCCGTGGTACCCGGCGCTCGTGCTCGCCGCGGTGACGTTCGGCGGCGTCGGCATCGCGATCGACACGCTGTCGCGACAGCAGCTCGCCGAGCAGGCCTACGCGCTCGACGTGCTCGGCCGCGCGCTCGACGCCGCGCACGCGCTCTCGCGCGCGCTGCCGGAGGCGCTCGCCGGCGGCATCCGCGCCGACCTCGTCGCCCGCGCGGCGCTGCACAAGCGCTTGCTCGTGTTGCGCGTCAAGGACCCGTTCGACGTCATCGAGGCCGCGCGCGCGGCGCTCCAGATCCGCTACTTCGCGATCCGCAGCTGCATGAAGCTCGTCGACCGCGAGCGCGATCGCCTGCGCCGCATCGTGCTGTGGCTCGGCGAGCTCGACGCGCTCGCCTCGATCGCCCGCCTGCGCGGCGAGCGCGCCGGCACGCGCGTCGCCGAGCTCGCGCCGCCCGGTGCCGGCGTCACCGTCGCGGGGCTCGTGCACCCGGTGATCGAGCGCGCGATCGGCAACGACCTCGAGCTCGCTGGCGCGGGGCTGCTGATCACGGGCAGCAACATGTCGGGCAAGTCGACGTTCCTGCGCACGCTCGCGATCAACGCGATCCTCGCGCAGTCGATCCACACGACGTTCGGCAGCTGGCGAGGCCCGCTGCTGCGCGTGCGCGCGGTCATGCGGATCGGCGACGACATCGCGACCGGGATGTCGACCTACGCCGTCGAGGTCGCCGCGGTCGGCGAGCTCGTCACCGCCGCGAGCGATCCCGACGCGCCGCGCACGCTGTTCGTGCTCGACGAGCCGTTCCACGGCACGAACCCGACGATCCGCGTGCCGATCGTCGTCTCGGTGCTCGAGTACCTGGCGACGCGCGGGCTCGTCGTCGCGGCGACCCACGACCTCGACGTCGCGACCCGGCTCGACGCGCGGTTCGCGCGCGGCTACTTCGCGGAGCTGCCCGAGGGCGGCTTCGATCGCACGCTGCACGCCGGCGTCGCGCCGTCGACGAACGCGATCGAGCTGCTCGCGCGCGCCGGCTACCCGGCCGCGATCCTCGAGCGGGTGGCCTGCTACGAACGGAGTTGACGGCCGCGCGACACGCGAGCGGAACAACTTCCTGCGCTCCGCGGCTCGCTGCGCTGATATCCTGCGGACGTGCGCGGCGCCGCTTGTCTCTGCCTGCTGCTGGTCGCGTGTGCTCGCGCGACCACCGGCGGCCAGATGCAACCCGACGCGCAGAGGATCGTCGACGGCGCGGCTCCGCCGATCGACGCGCCCGCGACGATGTCGTGCACGAGCAGCGCGACCTGCCAGGGCGCGAAGGCTCTCGGCTCGATCAGCGGCGATACCGGCAGCGGGATGGTCAGCGCGAACGGCTTCCAGTCGGCCTGGCTGCGCGTTCGCGTCACCGAGGATGACAGCAGCGTCATCGGCAACGACCTCAGCGTCACCGCGACGTTGACGCTCCCCGCCGGCGAGCAGTTCGACGTGCTGCTCTACGTGAACAGCGGCAGCGACGTGGTCGAGTGCACGACCTCGAGCGGCACCGCCACGAAGACGGGCAACACCGAGCAGCTCCGCATCACGTGGGGAGAGGGCTCGGTCGCGAACGGCAGCGACGACAGCCGCGACGTCTCGGTCGAGATCCGGCCGACGTCGACGGCCTGCTCGCCGTCGTCGATGTGGCAGCTCGTCGTCCAGGGCAACACCTGACGACAGCGGCGCGACGAGACTCAGCCGATGACGCGAACGTTCTCGGCGCGCGGTCCCTTCGGGCCGCGGCCCTCGTTAAAGCTCACCCGCTGGCCCTCGCGGAGGTCCGAGAACCGGACTCCCTCGACGGCAGACATGTGGAAGAACATGTCGGTGCCGGTGCCATTGTCGATGAACCCGAACCCCTTATCGGTCAGACGCTTGATCGTTCCTTCGGCCATTTTTCAAATTCTCCGTCCTGTGGTGTAGCACGCCGGGCGCGACAAAACCGCTGATTCGCGATCAGACCCGCTGCATCATGATCGAGCCGATCGAATAGCCGGCACCGAACGCCGCGAGCAGGCCATACGAGCCGGCGGGCAGATCGGCATTATGCTCGGTGAACGCGATCGCCGCGCCGGCCGACGCCGTATTGCCGTAGGTGTCGATGATGACGGGGGCCTCGACCGTCGTCGCCGGTCGGCCGAGGATGCGCTGGGCGATCAGGTCGTTCATGTTCTGGTTCGCCTGGTGCAGCCAGTAGCGAGCCACGTCGGTCGGCGCCACGCCGTGCGCCTCGACGTGGTCCGCGATGAACTTCGCAGCCATCGGGATCACGTCTTTGTAGACGCGGCGGCCTTGCTGGTAGAACAGCTTGTCGGCCGCGAACTGCGTCGATGGATCGAACCGGTTCAAGAAGCCGAAATTGTTGCGGATGTTGGAGCTGAACTTCGACATCGCACGCACCGACAGGATCTCCCACGCGCCCGGCCGCACGCGCTCGATCACGAGCGCGACCGCGGCATCGCCGAACAGGAAGTGGCCGTCGCGCTCGCGCCAGTTGTTGTGGCCGCTCATCAGCTCGGGCGACACGACGACGGCGCAGGTGGCAAGCCCCGCCTGCAGCGCGGTCGTCGCGACCTGGAGCGCGGCCGTCGCCGAGGCGCAGCCGAGCGTGAGATCGAACCCGAGCCCGCGGGCGCCGATCGCGTGCTGGACCTCGATCGCGATCGCAGGGTAGGCGCGCTGGAGCATCGACGTCCCGCACACCACGAGATCGACGTCCTCGCCGACGCGTCCTGCAGCCGCGAGTGCGCGCTCGATCGCGTTCACCGCGAACTCGGCCTGCACCGAGAGCTGATCGTCCGGTCGCTCGGGGACGTTCGGGCACATCCGCTCCGGGTCGAGCACGCCGGTCTTGTCGACGAGATAGCGTCGCTTGATCCCGGACGCCTTCTCGATGAACTCCGGGGACGATTCCTTGAGCGGCGGCTGCGCGCCCGCGGCGTTGGCGCGCCGCACGTACTCGTTGAATGCAACACACAGCTCGTCGTTCGCGAGCACGTGCTCCGGGTGCCAGACACCGGCGCCCGTGATCGCGGTCCCCGTCGAAATGCGAGTGCCTGACATGGGTACGGCATCGCATGGAGGGCGCGAGTCAGGCATCGTCGACGGTCATGCTTGGGTCAGGTTTTGCGCGGAGACCGCGTCCTTGGACCACGCGTCACGCACGAAATGCTCGGCACTCGCGAGGGCTTCGAGGTACGGCATCGTCTGGTGGCGCACGTCGTGGCGAGCGCACCACTCGCGCGTGATGCGCGCGGCGCGCGGGAGGTGGTGATGCGGGATCCGCGGGAACAGATGGTGCTCGACCTGGTAGTCGAGGCCGATGAAGAAGAACGAGATCGCTCGGGGCAGCTGGAGGTCGCGCGTGGTCGCGAGCTGATGCTGCCACTCGTGATTCGGCGAGCTCACGATCGGAAGCCCCATGTGAGCAGGTGCGAACACGAGCGCGAGGCAGACGCCGACGACCGCCCAGATCGCGAGGTAGACGCCGATCGCGACGGCCGGGCCCCAGACGAGCGAAGGGATGACGATCCACCCGACGTAGTGGCCCACCAGGCACCCGACCTCGATCCACCATGCGCGTTCGCGCTTGCGCGAATGCCGCGCGAGGTACAACAGCGACGATCGGCGCATCCCGATCGCCATCAGCGTCGACATCGGCCAGAACAGCCAGCGCTGGAACACGCGCTGGAACCAGCGCTCGCGCCGCCCGCACGAGTCGTGACCTCCACGCGACGATGCGAACGGGAACGGCTTGATGTCGGGGTCGAGGCCCTCGACGTTGGGGTGCGCGTGGTGGCGCCGGTCGTGCTTGTCGCGCCAGTACAGCGCGCCCAGCCCGGAGAACAGCGGGAACGTCAGGTACACGAGCAGCGCGTTGCGCGTCGGCGATCGCGAGAAGCTGCGGTGGCTGCCCTCGTGGCCGAGCATCGCGATCGACGTACAGCACACCGCCGCCGCGGGGACCCACAACGCCGCGCCGACCCAGCCGGTGCGAGCGAGGCCCAACAGGCACCCGGCGAGTGCGACGCCGAGGACCAGGAGCTTCGCCCAGCTCCGCTGTTCGCACGTCTCGAACACGCCCGCGGCGCGAAGCTCAGCTCTCAGACCACCTAACTCGGCTGGCACGACGGCCGACCATCGCCGATGCGCCGCGCGAATGCGACTCGCCTTCGCCGATTCGAGCCGAGAACCGTGTCACGATTCGGTCACGGCCTACGGCAAGGACGGGACTCCCGCCAGCTCACGCCTCGGGATCCGGCTCGCAGACCTCTTGCCACCCGCGCTTCGCGGCGAGATTCGCGACGCGCGCGAGCTCGTCCAGGCGCTCGGGCGCGAGCACGATCGCGAGCTGGGTCACGACACGCCGGCGTGCCTCGCTCATCGTGCCGGGCCACGCACCGATCGGTGCGCGCGCGTGGCTCTGCAGGTCACGCACGTACTCGTGCGCCCACGCCTCGCCGATCTTCGACGCGCGCTCGGCAAGGAAGTCGCGCGCCGGCGGATCGCCGTCAGCGACCACGGCCCCAGCCACCGTCACGGCCGCCGCGGCCGCCACCACCGCCGCCACCGCCGCCGCGCGGACCCGCGCCACCACGCCGCTCCTCGGCGACCTTGACGTTGAGGCTGCGCCCCTCGAAGTCCGTGCCGTTCAGATCCGAGAGCGCCTTCTGCATCCCCGCGGCGTTCGCCATCTCGACGAACGCGAAGCCACGCGGCCGACCGCTGATGCGATCGAGGATGAGATCGACGGACTGCACGTCTCCACACTGCGACACGTGCTGCTTGAGCAGATCCTCCGTCACGTGGAAGGCGAGATTCCCTATATACAAACGATTCGACATGACATCACCTCGGCGGCTCGGATGCGTTCAGACGCCACGAGCCGCGGGCGGGGAATCCGTGCTGGCCACGCGACGCGGCCAGATCACCTTCGATGAGGCTGGGCGCAGCCTAGCACGCCTCGATCTCCTCCGCCGCTGCCGGTGGATGCGGTCAGCGTAGCCGGTAGAAGACCGTGATCGCGAGGCAGTGAAATTCTGCGTCGGAGGACTGGGTCACGATCTTGTCGAACACCTCGTACTCCGGGTGCGTCCGGATCCAGTCCGTGATGGTTTCCCCCAGGCTCTCGCGATCGCGCGCCTTCGTGGCCGAGAACAACTTCAGGCCGATGTTCGTCAAGACCGCAGCGTAGCACGCGATCGCGTGCGCGCTCTCTGCTACGCGCCGACGACCACGTTCCAGCGGCGGATCCGCGCGCGCGTGACGAGGCCGTTCTTCACGTACGGATCGGCATCCGCGAAGGCCTGCACGATCGCGGGGTCGCTCGTGGTGAACACGAGCACCGCGCCGTCGAGCGTACCGTCCGTCCGGTCGCCATGGGCGCCCGCCAGCACGAGCTCGCCGCGGGCGTGCGCCTCGCGCACGAGCCGGAGGTGCTGTTCGCGCAGTGGGACCCGGCGTTCGAGGTAATCGGGGACCACGTCGTAGAGCAGGAGGTACCAGGCGGTCACGGTGACGTTCGGTACCACGTTCTGGCGGCGTGTCCGCGGTGTCGTCACGCGTGTCACGCCGTGACGGCGATGGTGCGCGCAACCGCGTGAATTCGCGCGTGCAGCGGCTGGCGTCGCATTTGCTGGAGGCAGCGCTCCATAACGGAGGCAGCGATGAAGCTCTCGACAGGGATCGGCGCAGTGATCGTGATGACCGCGGGGATTGCCACGGGCGGCCCGCCGTGGGGCAACCGCAAGGACATGGCGGTGTGTGCGAAGAGCCTGGACCGGCTCTCGGTCGAACAGGCTTGTGTCGACGGTCCCCCCAAAGACGCGTCCGACGAATGCAAGGCGGAGATCCAGAAGCGCATGGCCGTGTGCAAGAAGCTGCCGGCCGACGATCAGGAAGCGATCGATGACTGCAGTCGACACCT
>JBLMXA010000308.1:0-2629 GCA_050257515.1 Acidobacteriota bacterium
CGCGCGCGAGCGTCTCGAGCTCGACCTCGTCGCCGGTCGGCGTCGCCGTGCCGTGCGCCTCGACGAGGCCGACGCTCGCGGGATCGAGGCCGCGCCAGGCGGCCTCGACGGCGGCGACCTGGCCGTCGGCGCGCGGGCGCATCGCGGACGACTCGCGGCCGTCGCTCGACACGCCGGTGCCGCGGATCACCGCGTAGACGCGATCGCCGGCGCGCTCGGCGTCGGCGAGCCGCTTCAGCACGACGAGCCCGCAGCCCTCGCCGATCAGGATGCCGTCCGCGGCGCGATCGAACGGCCGGATCCGCGAGCTCTTCGACAGCGCGCCGAGCTGCTCGAACACCGACCAGAACGTGACGTCGTGGCAGACGTGCACGCCGCCGGCGACGACCGCGTCGCAGCGGCCCGACTCGAGATCGCGCACGCCGTGATCGATCGCGACGAGCGAGCTCGCGCACGCGGCGTCGATCGTGTACGCCGGGCCGCGCAGATCGAGCCGGTTCGCGATGCGCGACGCCGCGAGGTTCGGCACGAGGCCGATCGCGCCGTCGGCGAGCGCGTTGCCGGCGCGCGCCGCGAACGCCGCGCGGATCTTGTCGACGGTCTCGGCGTCGAGGTCGGGCAGCAGCTCGCGCAGCGTCACCGCGAGCTGCGGCGCGGTGCGCACGCGATCGACGAGCCGCGCCATGCCGGGCGTCAGGTAGCCGCCGCGGCCGACGATCACGCCGGTCTTCTCGCGCGCGATCGGCGCGAGCGTGTCGTCGAGCGCGGCCTTCGCGACGGCGAGCGCGAGCAGCTGGTCGGGCTCGACCGCCTCTGCGGCGCGCGGCATGATGCCGAACGCGACCGGGTCGAACGTCGGCGCGATGAAGCCGCCGCGGTTGCACGCGAAGTCGCGCGCGAGCAGCGGATCGAGGCGCGAGGCCGGCACCGGCGCGATCGCGTCGACGCCGCGGGTGATGTTCGTCCAGAACGCGTCCGCGTCGGGCGCGCCGGGGAACACCGCCGCCACGCCGACGATCGCCACCTCAGGCATGTTCGGCGGCTTGCGGCTGCGGCTTCACCAGCGCGCGCGGATCCGACGCGCACAGGATCACCTGTGGCTCTCCCGCCGGCGCAGCGAGCTCGGCGAGCAGCGCGTCGACGCCGCGCGCGGGATCGATCAGCGCGAGCCCGCGGCGCGCGTACTCGCGCTCGAGCTCGGGCGAGACCATGCCGGTGCCCGCCCACGGCCCCCAGTCGACCGACAGCACGCGGCCGCGAATCCGCGATTGCAGCTGGCGCGCGAGCTTGTCGAGCGCGTCGCCGGCGGCGGCGTAGTCGGCCTGGCCGCGGTTGCCGAGCGCGCCGACGATGCTCGAGAACCACACGACGAGCTTGACGTCGTCGCGCAGCTTGGCGGCGAGCGTGCGCGCGCCGGCGAGCTTCGTCTCGAACACGCGCGCGAACGACTCCGCCGTCTTGTGGCGCATCAGCTTGTCCTCGCGGACGCCGGCGCCGTGGATGACGGCGTCGATGCGGCCGTGGCGCGCGTAGATCGCGTCGATCAGCTCGCCGAACGCCGCGTCGCGGACGTCGACGGCGTGGTACGTGCCGCGCTCGCCGAGCGCCGCGAGCGTGTCGCGGATCTCGCGGTCGGCGAGGATACGCGCGACGCGCTGCTCGATCTCCGCGGGTGCCACGCCCTGCTTCGCGAGCTGGGCGCGCAGCGCCTTCGCGTCGCCGCCCGGATCCTCGGTCGCCTGCAGCGGCGTGCGCCCGACGAGCTCGACGCGGCAGCCGAACCGCTCGACGAGCGCGACCGCCGTGCGCGCCGTGATACCGCGCGCGCCGCCGGTGATCAGCACGACCGAGTCCGCGGACAGCGGTGCGGCGCCCGGTGCGAGCGGGGTCGCCGGCGCGAGCTCGAACGTCGTGCGCTCGTCGCCCGCGTAGCCGATCTCGACGTGCTTGTCGAACGCGTGCAGCTCGCCGTGGAGCACCGCGCCGGCATCGGCGCCGTCCGCGAGCTCGATCACGCGCACGCGCGCCGCCGGCGCCTCGACCGCGAGCGTCTTGACGAGGCCGGCGGGGCCGCCGGGGCCGCCCGCGCGCGTCGCGACGAACACGTGCTGCGCGCCGGCGAGCATCGCGTCGCGCACGCGCTCGAACATCGCGCACATGTCGCGCGGCGTCTCGTACGGTCCGAGATCGACGTAGCCGTCGACCTCGCCGATCGCGTCGCCGGCGGCGAGCCGCCGCACGATCGCCTGCTCGGCCTCCAGACGCGCGACCAGCGCCTCGGCGCGCGCGTCGCCGTAGATCGCGAACCGCTTGCCGGCGAACGACGAGTGGCCGTTGATCGGCATCGGTGCCGGCACGCGGACGAGCTGGTAGCGGCCGACCTCGCGCGGGGCGGCAGCCGCCGGCGCCGGGACGGGCTCCGGCGCGGGCTCCGGCTTCGCCGGCGCCGAGCTCGCGAGCCGCTCGCTCAGCCACGCGACGAGCGCGCGCAGCGTCTTGCGCGTCGCGAGCTCCTCGACGACGGCGTCGGCGTCCGCCGCGCCCTTGTCGACGCGCAGGCCGAGCCGCTGGGCGAGCTCGCCGATGATCTCGATGCGCTTGATCGAATCGATCGACAGATCCGCCTCGA
>JBLMXA010000309.1:0-3629 GCA_050257515.1 Acidobacteriota bacterium
CGGTCTGGATCACGTTCTCGATCGGTCGGCCGGTCCGGCTGCGGAACGACCGCCCGAGCGCGCTCACCACGCCGGCCGAGACCGTCGACTGGAAGCCCAGGGGGTTGCCGATGGCCACCACGAGCTGGCCGACCTGCAGCGACCCGGAGTCGCCCAGCGTCACCGCGGGCAGGTCTCGCTCCCAGGCCTTCACGACCGCGACGTCCGTCTCCGGGTCGTCGCCGACGAGATCGGCGTGCACCGTCTCGCCGTTCTGGAACGTCACGCGGATGCTCTTCGCGCCGTGAACCACGTGGCTGTTCGTCATCACGTAACCGTCGGGCGTGACGACGAAGCCCGAGCCAGCGCCGGTCTGCGGGCCGCGCCGCGCGCCGACCTCGAGGCTGACGACCGCGGGCCCGGCGCGCTCGACGACCTGGATCACCGCGTGCGAGTACGCATCGAGGAGCTCGGCATCGTCGGCGGGCGTCATCGCGAGCGCCGCGCTCACGCCTTGCTCCCGAGCGCGACGTCGAGCTCGTGGCGCTGGCCTGCGCGCAGCAGCACGAGCTTGACGGTCTGGCCCGGGCGGTCGTGGAGCGCGGTGCGCAGCGAGTCCGGTCCGGTGATCGCGGTGCCGTCGACCTCGACGAGCACGTCGCCGACGAGCACGCCGGCGGTCGCGGCGGGCCCGCCATCGTCGAGGCTCGCGACGATCGCACCGGCGGGGTTCTGCACCGGGTACGCGCCGACGCCGAGGTAGCCGCGGCGCACGCCGCCGTGCTGGCGCAGCTCGTCGACCACGCGGCGGAGCGTGACGACCGGGATCGCGAGATCGGCGCCGCGCAGCAGCGTGCGCGTGTTCATGCCGATCACCGCGCCGTCGGCGTCGATCAGCGGCCCGCCGGCGAACCCGCGCGGGATCGGGCGGTCGCTCTCGACGTAGGCGTCGAGCTGGCCGCCCCACGGCGAGCGGACGGCGGGACCGAGCACGCCGATCGCGCGCAGCGAGGCGCGCGCGGTGCGGCCGGGCCGGCCGACGGCGAGCGCGAGGTTGCCGACCGCGAGGCCGGTCAGCTCGCGCAGGCTGGCGGGTGTGAGCCCGCCGCCGGTCACGCGCAGCAGCGCGACGTCGGTGCCCGGATCGCGGCCGATCACCTCGGCGTCGCGGTCGTCGACGCGCGTGCGATCGGGGGCGTGATAGCTGGAGGTGATGACGAGATCATCGGACCACACGATGCCGGAGCCGGCGTCGCCGTGGCCGCGGGCCACGCGCACCACCGACGGCGCGGCGGCGGCGACGGCGGCGGCGAGCGCCTGATCGAGAGCGTGAAAGACATCGAGAGCGGGTTGCGCCATGTGAAACGGTCTCCTTCACGCACAGCTTGCAGTGATGGCGCGGTCTCGTATATCCGCCGATCGGCGAGGTTTTCGTCGAAATAACAGGCAGGTGCGGCACGGCGCCGCGGCGATCTCGGTGCATGACCTAGCCGGACTGCTAGGGAACCCGACAGTTGACCCGCACGTCCTGCGTGGCCATGTTGGTCACACTATGACGAGGAACCCACAGCTATCGATCGTCTCGGTCACCGAGCCGATCAAGGTAGCGCTGATGACCGACGATCCGCTCCTGCGCGCGGGGCTGTCGAGCTTGCTCGCGCAGGTGGGCTCGATCGACGTCGTCGAGACCGACGCGGCGCAGGTCGCGCTGTGGGATGCCGGCGTCGATGGCGAGCGCACGCTCGCGCGGCTCGCCGAGCTCAAGGATCTGCCGGTACCCGCGGTCGCGATCGTCCGCGACCAGGCCGCGGTCGCTCCGGCGCTCGCGGCCGGCGCGCGCGGCGTCGTGCTGCGCGACCAGGTCGGGCCCGGCATCCAGGCCGCGCTCGCGGCGGTGCGCAGCGGGCTGACCGTGATGGACAGCCAGCTCGCCGAGGGCCTCGTGCCGCCCTCGCCCGTCCGCTCGCACGGCAACGGTAAGGGCCGTGGCGAGCTGACCGAGCGCGAGAAGCAGGTCGTCCAGCTGCTCGCCGAGGGCCTGTCGAACAAGCTGATCGCCGACCGCCTCGGGATCAGCGATCACACCGCGAAGTTTCACGTCAACGGCGTGATGATGAAGCTCGGCTCCTCGACGCGGACCGAGGCTGTCGTCGAGGCGATGCGCCGCGGCCTGATCCGGCTGTAGCGCGCGGTAGCCAGCCGTAGACGCCGAGGTCGACGAGCCCCGTCGCGCCGACCTCGATGCCCTCGCGGGCGAGCAGCTCGCGCTGCACCGCCGCGCCGACCGGGTCGTGGATCGCGATCCGCCCGCGCAGCCTGCCGGCCTTGCCGATCACGCGCTGCCACGGCAGCCGGTGCGCCGGCGTGCTCGTCTTCATCGCCGCTCCCGCGACCCGCGCGCCCCCGGGGATCCCGGCGAGCTCGGCGACCTGGCCGTACGTCGCGACCGCACCGCGCGGGATGCGGCGGACGACCCGGTAGATGCGCGTGTAGAGCGCGCGGAGATGGGAATCCACGGAAAAATTAACCGCCAAGACGCCAAGATCGCCAAGCAAAGAAAAAGACTTCTTTTCAGATCTTGGCGTGCTCGGCGTCTTGGCGGTTTATTGTCCTCGTGCGCGTCCGAGTTCTCTACTTCGCGGTCTTCCGGGAACGCCTCGGGCGCGACGAGGAGGCGCTCGAGCTCGCCGAGGGTGCGACGGTCGCCGAGGCGCTCCGCGCGCTCGAGGCCCGGCACGAGGCCGTCGCGAAGCTCAGAGGCAAGTACCGCGTCGCCGTCGATCACGACTTCACCGACGACACGCACGTGCTCGCCGACGGCGCCGAGCTCGCGCTGATCCCGCCGGTCGCGGGCGGCGGCCACTACGTCGTGCTCACCGACCAGCCGCTGTCGCTCGATCGCTGCGTCGCCGCGGTCAGGAGCGAGGGCATGGGTGGCATCGTCACGTTCACCGGCATGGTGCGCCTGCACAGCCACGGCGCGACGATCGATCACCTCGAGTACGAGGCGTATCCGGCGATGGCGCTCAAGGTGATGACGAAGCTGTGCGAGGAGATCGAGGCCGAGATCGCGGGCGCGCGCGTCGCCGTCGAGCACCGCGTCGGCCGGCTCGCGGTCGGCGACACCGCGGTCGTGATCGCGGCCGCCGCGCCTCACCGCGCGGAGGCGTTCGCCGCGTGCCGCGCGATGATCGACCGCCTGAAGGATCGCGTGCCGATCTGGAAGAAGGAGGTCTCGGTCGACGGCGCGCAGTGGGTCGGGCTGGGCCCGTAGGGCGCAAGTGGGAACGTCCGAGAGACGGCCTACTGCAGCACCTGGTTCGGCGGGTTGCCCGCGGCCGCCGTCCCCGAGCCGGGTGGCGGCGGCGTCTCCGAGCCCGTCGCGGCCGAGCCCGAGCCGGGCTGGTTGGCCTCGCCCTCGGGGCCGGGCGGCCGCTCCATCGCGCGTGCTCCGGCGGCCTGCGGCGCCGTCGGCGGCGCGGCGGCGGAGCCCGAGCCGACCGGCGCGACCGGCGGCGGCGGCGGTGCGGGCGGCGGGGTGGGCGGCTGCGGCCGCACGTTCTCCTGCGGCGTCACCGTCAGGTTCGGCCGCACGCTCGGCATCGGCCCGCGACCCCTCATGACGCCGGGCTCGTGGTTCTCGACCGGCA
>JBLMXA010000310.1:0-12856 GCA_050257515.1 Acidobacteriota bacterium
GAGCACCGCGTCCCACGCGTCGGCGGCCGGCCCGAGCCGCGCGAGCTGGTCGAGCGCGCGCGGGTGATCGGTGTCGCGGCGGACGACCGCGAGCCACACGAGGAACGCGGCGCGCAGATCGCCGACCTTGTCCTCGTACATGCGCGCGACCGCCTCGAGCTCGGCGACGCCCTGCTGCGGATCGTGCGACACGCGATCGAGCAGCAGCGCGGCGAGCGGCTCCCACTGCTCGCGCGCCGAGTACAGCTCCTCGAGCTCGCGCGTCGCGGTCGTGTGCTGCGGCTCCCAGTTGAGGATCCGCTCGTAGGCCGAGATCGCGCGCTCGTCGTCGTCGAGGCGCTCGCGCGCGATCGCCGCGAGCTCGAGCAGCAGCTCGATGCGCGCCGCCGGCAGGTCGGCGAGCGCGACGCGCTTCTCGAGCAGGTCGGCGCACTCGGCCCACGCGCCCTGCGCGACGAACAGCGCCTGCAGCGCGTCGAGCACCCGCGCGTCGCCCGCGTCGATCGTCTGCGCCGTCCGCCACGCCTCGATCGCGCGATCGGGCGAGCCGAGCCGCTCGGCCTCGATGCGGCCGAGCTCGAGCAGCAGCTCGAGCTGCTCGTCCTCGTCGGGATCGCCGTGCTCCATGCCTTCGCGGATCAGCTCGCGCATCGACGCGGCCAGCTCTTCCCAGGCGCCGTGCTCGCGCAGCTTCGCGAGCACGGTCCGCCGCTTCGCGACATCGGGGACGATGATCTCGACCTGATACTCGGTCTCGGCGCGCGCGGGCTTCGGCGCGGCCGCGACCTTGGGCCGCGCCGCGAGGATGCGCGCGAGCGCCACGCCGGCGGCCTGGATCAGAGGATAGAGCTCGCCGACGTCGGCGGCGGTGACCGCCTCGGCGCCGCGGTGCGCGACGACGAGCGCGACGACGCGGCTGCCGATCGAGATCGGCATGACGAGCGCCGCGGGCGTCGGCCCGCCGAGCTGCTCGAGCAGGCCGTCGACGAACAGCTCGCCCGTCGCGATCGGGCCCACCGACGGCGCGCCGCCCGCGATCGCGGTCTCGAACGCCGGCACGCTGCCGCGCTGGAACCTGAGCTCGGCGATCTGCTTCGGATCGGCGGCATCGCCGAGCGCGCGGCGGCCGCGCACGTGATCGGCATGCACCGACAGCAGCGCCGCGAAGTCGCAGACCGAGCGCGCCGCGCGCAGCAGGACCTCGAACACCTGCTCGCGATCGGCGGCGTCGTCCAGCGTGGTCGCCGCGTACACCGGATCGAGGGACGGCACGGTCGGCGCTCTGGTTTCGCTGCGCACCGCCGGCCATCGTACTAGACTCCGAAGGGCGATGGCGAAGCCTCCCGACAAGCACGACACGACGATGCCGCTGTCGGAGAGCCAGGTCGTCGCGGTCACCCAGAAGCCGCCGGACCACGCGATCCCCAAGAACGATCGCAGCGTGTGGCTCGGTCGCGTCGTCGGCGCCGACGAGTTCGCGCCGCAGCCGGCGAAGCGATCGCCCAGGCGCTGGCTCGTGATCGGCGCGCTCGGCATCGTCGCGGGCGGAGCCGGTATTGCCGGTTACGAAGCTTTTTCGAGCTCGGGCTCGGGCTCGGCCTCGATGACGGCAGGATCCGCGGCGCCCCAGGCGGTACCTCCGCCCGCCCCTGCGCCCCTGCCCGCGGACGCGCCCGCCCCTGCCGACGCGCCCCCCGCGGATGCCGCGCCGGCGGATGCGCCGGCCGATGCCGCGGTGGCCGTGCCGCAGACCAAGCCGCCGCCCAGGCGGGTCGTGAAGAAGAAGCCGCCGGCCAGGAAGCGGAGAGCGCGCTGACACTCGGCGCGCGCTGCGAAATCGTCCCATGGTTGGAGTACCAACGATCGAGCGACCCTGCAGCGGATGCGGGTGATCTCGCCACACGCGGCGGGCGGCGCAGGGCACGTCGACGACCGGGATCGCACGACGGCGGCAACATCGCAGTGACCGCGCAGCGCGATCACCACACCGCCGCGACGTCGCCGGGGCTGCTCGGCTCGCACGACCTGTCGGCGCTGCGCGTCGAGGACTTCGAGGTGATCGATCACGGCGCGCCGATCGCGCTGACCGGAGGTTGCGTCCGCGCGCCCTGACGCCCCGCACGACGTGGGTGATCTGCTGCACGACCACCGCGCGACGCCGTGGTGACGTACCATGCGCGGCGATGTCGCCGCAGACCCGCGCCGAGGCCACGTCGTATCGCGAGACATCGCTCCACGCCCACGTCATGGCGTTCCTCGCCCAGCTCGCCGCGCGCGGCGACCGCCGGTTCGCGCTGAGCTCGTTCGGCACGAGCCCCGAGGGCCGCGACCTGCCGCTCGTCGTGGTGTCGGCGTACGGCGTGCGCACGCCGCAGGAGGCGCGCGCGCGCAACCTGCCGGTCGTCATGATCATCAACGGCATCCACGCCGGCGAGGTCGAGGGCAAGGAGGCGAGCATGATGCTGCTCCGCGACATCCTCGACGGCACGCACGGCGATCTCGTCGCGAACCTGACGCTCGTCGTCGTGCCGCTGTTCAACCCCGACGGCAACGACGCGGTCGATCCCGCGAACCGCAAGCTCGACGTCGCGAGGCTCGAGGGCCAGGACGGCCCGCCGCTCGTCGGCACGCGCGTGACGAGGTCGGGCATCAACCTGAACCGCGACTACGTGCGCCAGGCCGCGCCCGAGATGCGCCAGCTGCAGTCGCAGGTCGTCCACAAGTGGCAGCCGGATCTCACGATCGACTGCCACGCGACGAACGGCTCGGTGCACCGCATGGCGATGACCTACGACATCCCGCACACGATCGAGAGCGGGCGCGCCGAGCCGATCGAGTACATGCGCAAGACGATGATGCCCGCGGTGACCCAGGCGCTCGCGCGCGAGCACCGGCTGCTCGCCGGCTGGTACGGCAACTTCGTCGAGGACGAGCGGGCGCTCGACGCGCGCCGGCAGGCCGATCCGACCGCGGCGGTCACCGAGGGCTGGATGACGTACACGCATCACCCTCGGTTCGGCAGCAACTACCGCGGGCTGACGAACCGGCTCGACCTGCTGTTCGAGTGCTACTCGTACCTGACCTTCGAGGAGCGCGTGCGCACGACGTACGCGTGCCTGCTCGAGGCGCTGCGCCACGTCGCCGCGCACGCGCACGACGTCGTCGAGGTGGTCGCGGCGAGCCGCGCGGTGCGCGATCGCATCGCCGTGCGCTACCGGCTCGACGCGTTCGACGAGCCGATCGAGATCCCGACGCGCACGCCGCGCACGCTCGAGGGCGCACCGTCGCTCGCGCGCGTGCGGCACTTCGCGCGGTTCGTCGGCACGACGGTGGTCGCGCGCCCGCCCGCGTACGCGGTGCCGCCCGCGGTCGCCGCGCACCTCGTGCGCCACGGGCTCGCGGTCGGCGACGCGCCGGCCGCGGCCGACGTCGAGGTCGCGACGGTCGCCGGCTACGGCAGCGAGGGCGGCCGCAAGATCCTCGAGGCCGCCGCGGTCGGCGAGCTGCACGTCGAGTGGAAGCGCGGCTCGCGCGCGCTGCCGCCCGGCATGCGCCTCGTGCGCACCGATCAGCCGCTCGGCGCGATCGCCGTGTACCTGTGCGAGCCCGAGAGCGACGACGGCGCGGTCGAGAACGGCCTCGTGCCCGCACCGGAGGTCGGCGGCGAGTTTCCGATCTGGCGGGTGCACGCGTGACGCACCCACCGGCCATGAGGCACGGCGAGCTCGCCGAGGTGCTCCCCGGGCTCTACTTCGTGACCGGGACGATGAAGCTGCGCGGGCCGATCCGGTTCTCCCGCAACATGACGGTCGTCCGTCGCGGCGAGCGCCTCGTGATCGTCAACAGCGTGCGGCTCGACGACGCCGGGCTCGCCGCGCTCGACCAGCTCGGCAAGGTCACCGACGTCGTGCGGCTCGCCGCGGGCCACGGCATGGACGATCCGTTCTACGCCGAGCGCTACGGCGCGCAGGTGTGGGCCGTGAAGGGCCAGCGCTACGCCGGCGGCTTCACGCCGCAGCACGAGATGGACGCGACCAGCGCGCTGCCGATCGACGGTGCAAAGCTGATCGTGATCGACTCGACCCCGCCCGAGGGCCTGCTGATGCTCGCCGACGACGGCGGCACGATCATCAGCGGCGATTGCCTGCAGCACTGGGCCCGGCGCGACGAGTACACCAGCTGGCCGGCGGGCGTGGTGATGCGGATGATGGGCTTCTTCAAGCCGTACAACATCGGCCCGGGCTGGCTGAAGCAGTGCAAGCCGCCGAGGGCGCAGCTGCGCGCGCTCGCCGACCTGCCGTTCACCCACGTGCTCACCGCCCACGGCGCGCCGGTGATCGGCGACGCCGCCGCGAAGTATCGCCCCACGCTCGAACGCATCGGGAGCTAGGCTGCGGCGATGCGGTCCCTCGTGTGGCTCGTCGTGCTCGCGGCATGCGGCGACAACACACCGGTGCGCGATCCGCTCGCGATCGCGACGCTCGTCGACACCAACCCCGATCCCGACGTCGTCGAGGTGAAGCTGGTCGCGTCGGTCGGCACGACCGAGTACCTGCCGGGCGCGCGCGCCGAGCTGTGGGGCTATCGCGACGGCTCGGTCGCCGGATCGCGGCCGAGCGTGCCCGGCCCGCTGCTCGCCGCGAAGCAAGGCGACCAGGTGATCGTGCACTTCACGAACGAGCTGCCGGAGCCGACGACGATCCACTGGCACGGCGTCCGCGTGCCGAACGCCTCCGACGGCACCGATCACACCCAGACGCCGGTGCCGCCCGGCGGCACGTTCGACTACACGTTCACCGTCCCCGACGCGGCGACGTTCTGGTACCACCCGCACTACGACAGCGCGACGCAGATCGAGAAAGGCCTCTACGGCCCGATCGTCGTGCGCGGCCCCGGCGACGACGTGCCGGTGGACGCCGAGCGCGTGCTCGTGCTCGATGACATCAAGCTCGCCGCCGACGGCACGCTCGATGGAAGCGTCGACGCGATGGACGAGATGTTCGGCCGCCAGGGCAACACGCTGCTCGTCAACGGCCAGGTCGGCGCGACGCTCGCCGCGCATGCCGGCGCGCGCGAGCGGTGGCGGCTCGTCAACACCGCGAACGGGCGGTTCTTCCAGCTCGCCCTGCCCGGCCACCCGTTCCTCGTGATCGGCTTCGACGGCGGGCTGCTCGTGACGCCGTATCAGACCGACACGCTGCTGATCTCGCCCGGCGAGCGCTACGACGTGATCGTCCAGCTCGACGGCTCGCGCGGCGACACGTTCCCGCTGCAGACGCTCTACTACGATCGCGCGCGCGGCCAGCTGCCGGATCCCGGGCCGCTCGACCTCATGACCGTGCAGCTCGGCGCGCCCGCCAAGCCGATCGCGGATCTGCCCGCGACGTGGGGCACGCTCGAGCCGATCCCGACCGACGCGTCGACGCCCGTCGTGCCGTTCGTGCTCCACGAGGCGGGCGCGTACCCGAACACGAAGTACTCGATCAACGGCGAGATCTACCCGAACGTCACGCCGGTCGTCGGCACGCAGGGCGCGATCGCGATCTGGAGCGTCAACGACGACGTCGGCATGGATCATCCGTTCCACCTCCACGGCATGTTCTTCCAGGTGCTCGACGTCAACGGCACGCCGCCCGCGCACGCCGGCTGGAAGGACACCGTGATCGTCCCCGCGTACTCGACGCTGCGCTTCGCGGTCCGCTACGGCGGCCCGGGCCACTGGATGTACCACTGCCACATCCTCGAGCATCAGGACGGAGGGATGATGGGCGTGCTGGACGTCCAGCCATGATCGAGCAGCTCGACGTCCTCGTGATCGGCGCCGGGATCTCCGGCATCGATGCCGCCTACCACCTGCAGACGAGCTGCCCCGACAAGTCGTTCGCGATCCTCGAGGCGCGCGACGCGATCGGCGGCACGTGGGACCTGTTCCGCTATCCCGGCATCCGCTCGGACTCCGACATGCTGACGCTCGGGTTTCCGTTCCGGCCGTGGCCGAGCTCGAAGCTGATCGCCGACGGCGAGTCGATCCGCACGTACGTGCGCGACACCGCCGAGCACTACGGCATCGATCGCAAGATCCGGTTCCACACGCGGGTCGAGCGCGCGAGCTGGTCGAGCGAGCGCGCGCGCTGGCACGTCGAGGCGCGCGACACGCACACCGGCGAGCGCGTCGAGCTCGAGTGCCGGTTCGTGTTCGCGTGCTCCGGCTACTACGACTACGCGCAGGGTTACACGCCCGAGCTGCCGGGCCGCGAGCGGTTCCGCGGCCGCATCGTCCACCCGCAGCAGTGGACGCCCGACATCGACTACGCCGGCAAGCGCGTGATCGTGATCGGCAGCGGCGCGACCGCGGTGACGCTCGTGCCCGAGCTCGCGCGGACCGCCGCGCACGTGACGATGCTGCAGCGCTCGCCGACGTACGTCGTCTCGGTCCCGGCGACCGACCGCATCGCGGCCTGGCTGTTCGCCAAGCTGCCGTTTTCGCCCGCGCACTCGGTCGCGCGCTGGAAGAACGTGCTGCTCGGCATGGCGTTCTACCAGTTCTGCCGGCGCTACCCCGAGCGCGCCGCGCGCTGGATCCGCGCGCAGGTGCGAAAGCAGCTGCCCGACTTCGACGTCGCGACGCACTTCACGCCGTCGTACAAGCCGTGGGACCAGCGCCTGTGCCTCGTGCCCGATGCCGACCTGTTCGCGTCGCTGCGCGACGGCCGCGCGTCGGTCGTCACCGGCCAGATCGACACGTTCACCGAGACCGGCCTCCGGCTGACCTCGGGCGAGCAGCTCGAGGCGGACCTGATCGTCACCGCGACCGGCTTGCAGATGAAGTTCCTCGGCGGCGTGCAGGTCGCCGTCGACGGCAAGCCGATCGATCCGCCGTCGCTGCTCGTCTACAAGGGCATGATGCTGAGCGGCGTGCCGAACCTCGCGTTCGCCGTCGGCTACACGAACGCGTCGTGGACGCTCAAGTGCGATCTGACGAGCCGCTACGTGTGCCGGTTATTGAAGTACATGGACAAGCACGGCCACCGGTCGTGCACGCCGCGCGCGGATCCGTCGATCGACGCGATCCCGCTGATCGACTTCAGCTCGGGGTACGTGCAGCGCGCGCTGCCGTTCCTGCCGCGCCAGGGCTCGAAGGTGCCGTGGCGGCTTTACCAGAACTACGCGATGGATCTGGTGACGCTGCAGCACGGCCGCGTGAACGACCGCGCGATGCAGTTCGCGGAGTGAGCGCGAGCGCACGGCGCGCATGACGCAGATCGTGCGCGTGCCGCGTGCGCCGTGCACGGACGCGACTTGGCCCGCGTCCTGCTTCACGACCACGCGAACATGCAGTCCTACATCGACCTCCGCTTCTACGGCCGCGATCAGGATCCGCTCCTCGCGGCCTCTGTCCATCGCTGCGTCGCGCGGCTCGCCGGTGCGGGCCACGTCGTGCAACGCGCCGCGGTTGCCATCGCGTCCGAGAATCGCCGGCGCACCGGTGTCACGCTGTCGCTCACGTTGCTGGGCGGCGAGCTCGCGGTCGCGACGACCGCTCACGCCGATCCCTACGTCGCGATCGCAGAGGCGTTCCGCATCGCGGAGCGCCGGCTCGCCACGACGCGCCGGCTCGCCGCCTAATCGGCGACGAGATCGATCATCAGCTCGCTGGCGAGCGCCTCGAGCGCGCCGCGCAGGTCGGCGAGCGCCACCGTCGGCGGCAGGAGCAGCGTCGCCCGCGCGCGGAACAGCGCCTCGCCCGACATCGGCGCGCTGGCGACCGCCGACTCGAGCTCCTCGATGTTGACGCCGCGCTCGGCGAGCACGCGCGACACCTCGCGCACGATGCCCGGGCGATCGTCGCCGGTGACCTCGATGCGCACGCGGGTGCCGGTCGCGGCCGCCAGCTTGCCCGCCGCCGGGTGCGCGGTGACCTGCAGGCCCGCGCCGCCGAGGCCGCGCAGGGCCGCGACCAGCTCGTCGGCACGCGCCTGGTCGATCGTGACGAGCACGATGCCCGCGAACTGCCCGCCGAGGTGCGCGAGCCGCGCCTGTTCCCAGTTGCCGCCGAGCTCGGCGATCCGCCGCGCGAGCGACTCGACGAGCCCGGTCCGGTCCGCACCGACCACGGTCAGGAGCAACGATGTGCGCATGTCCGGAGCGTAGCTCATGGCGTCCAGTACGTGTCGCCGGTGAAGCTCCCGCGATCGAAGTGCAGCGTCGTGATCGAGCCCGGCGTGACGCGCATCGGCGACGTCCAGGGCGGCGTGCGCGGCGAGCGATAGGCCTGGCGCGCGATCCAGATCGGCGACTGGTGCGTGACGAGCAGCAGCGGCCCGGGCGAGGCCGCGCGGAGCTCGGCGATCGCCGCGTGCATGCGCGCGGCGACGTCGCGAAACGGCTCGCCCCACGACGGCACGAACGGGTTGCGGAGCTTGCGCCAGTGGTGCGGATCGAGGAACGCGAGCTTGGACAGGCCGTCGAAGTCGCTGAACGCCTCGATCAGCCGTTCGTCGGTCGCGATCGCGGGCAGCTCGAGCTCGCGCTGCATGATCTCGGCGGTCTCGATCGTGCGGTCGAGCGGGCTCGCGACGATCCGGACGACCGGCGGCGCGAGCGTGCGCAGGTAGCCCGCCGCGCGCCGCGCCTGCTCCCGGCCCTGCTCCGACAGCTCGTAGCCGGGGATGCGGCCATAGCGGATCTGCCCCGGGTTGTCGACCGCGCCATGGCGCATCAGGTGGACCGTGTCGGTCAAGCGCGCCGAGCATACCGAGCCTTGACGTGTTCTTTACGCGCGTGGCGCTACAAACGAGGCGTGTCGGGGCCCTATCGCACCGCTCCGCCACCGGTTCGCGGACCGGTGATCTCGACGCCGCACGAGGAGATCGTGCTCGCGTGGGCGCTCGTCGTGGTCGGCGGCGTCCGCGTCGCCGGCGCGCTCGTGGCCGGCACGGTCTGGGGCGCGCAAGCCACGATCGCCATGCTCCTCTGCGTCGCCGGTCTGAGGATGCTCCGCGAGGTAAGGTAACGGCGTGCCGCGGCCTCGCCTGAGGATCTTCTTCGGAGCCGCACCCGGCGTCGGCAAGACGTTCGCGATGCTGGAGGCGGCGCGCGAGGCGAAGCAGCAGGGTACCGACGTCGTCGTCGGCGCCGCCGAGACGCACGGCCGCGGCGAGACCGCGGCGCTGCTCGAGGCGCTCGAGGTGCTGCCGCGCGGCCGGCTCGCCGAGCTCGATCTCGACGGCGCGCTCGCGCGCGAGCCGGGCGTGCTGCTCGTCGACGAGCTCGCGCACACGAACGCGCCCGGCAGCCGGCACACGCAGCGCTGGCAGGACGTGCTCGACCTGCTCGACGCCGGCATCGAGGTGTGGACGACGTTGAACGTCCAGCACGTCGAGAGCCTCGGCGACGTGGTCCAGCAGATCACGGGCGTCAAGGTGCGCGAGACCGTGCCCGATGCGGTGCTCGATCGCGCCGACGAGCTCGTGCTCGTCGACCTGCCGCCGGATCAGCTGCTCGAGCGGCTCGCCGAGGGCAAGGTCCACATCGCCGATCAGGCAACGCGCGCGGCGCAGAGCTTCTTCCAGCGCGGCAACCTGCTCGCGCTGCGCGAGCTCGCGCTGCGCCGCACCGCCGAGCGCGTCGATGCCGACGTGCTGCGCTACCGCCGCGAGCACGGCATCGAGGCGCCTTGGCCGACGCGCGAGCGGATCGTCGTGTGCGTCGGGCCGTCGCCGACGTCGGAGCGGCTGATCCGCGCGGCGAAGCGGATCGCGGAGAGCCTGCACGCGCCGTGGACCGCCGCGCACGTCGACGTGCTCGGCGCGCGCCCGCTCGACGACAAGGACCGCGAGCGGCTCGAGGCGCACCTGCGGCTCGCCGAGGCGCTCGGCGCCGACGTCGTGCGGCTGCGCGGCAACTCGGTCGCGCCCGCGCTGCTCGACCACGCGCGCGAGCACAACGTCACGCGCATCGTCGCGGGCAAGCCGACGCACTCGCGCTGGCGCGATCGCGTGCGCGGCAGCCTGCTCGACGCGCTGATCCGCGGCTCCGGCGAGATCGAGGTGCACGTGATCGCGCCGATCGAGCGCGAGCTGCCGCCGCGCGCACCACCGCTGCCGCATCGCGAGCGCGTCGCGCCGGCCGCGTACGGGTGGGCGACCGTGCCGATCGCGATCGCGACGGCGATCGGGCTCGCCGCCTACGAGCACATCACGCTCGCCGACATCACGATGCTCTACCTGATCGCGATCATGCTCGCGGCGCTGCTCGGGCGCGGGCCGTCGGTGCTCGCCGCGTCGCTCGCGGTCGTCGCGTTCGACGTCTGCTTCGTGCCACCGCGGTGGACGTTCGTCGTCGACAACGCGCGCTACCTGCTGACGTTCGGCGTGATGTTCGCGGCCGGGCTCGTGATCTCGACGCTCGTCGTGCGCCTGCGCCGCCAGGAGCGCGAGGCGATCGCCCGCGAGCACCGCACGGCGACGCTGCTCGCGTTCACCCGCGACGTCGCTGCCGCCGCCGGCGAGGAGGACGTCGGCGCGACGCTTGCGCGCCACCTCGAGGAGGCGCTCGACGTCGCGGCGAGCGTGCTCGTGCCCGATCCGGCGGAGGGGCTCGTGCCGATCGCCGGCCTGCTGCCGCTCGCGGGCCAGGAGATCACGGTCGCGAGGTGGGCGCTCGATCACCGGCAGGTCGCCGGCCACGGCACCGACACGCTCGCCGCCGCGCGCGTGCTGTGCGTGCCGATGCTCGCCGGCGAGTCGTGCGTCGGCGTGCTCGCGCTGCAGCGGCGTCCCGGCACCCCGCCGCGGCTCGACGTCGACCAGCGCCACCTCGTCGACGCGCTGGCGCGGCAGGCGGCGACCGCGATCGCGCGCGTGCAGCTCGCCGAGCAGGCGAAGCAGGCGGCGCTGCGCGCGCGCACCGAGGAGCTGCGCAGCTCGCTGCTCGCGTCGGTGTCGCACGATCTGCGCACGCCGCTCGCGGTGATCACGGGCGCGGCGACCTCGCTGCGCGACGACGCCGATCGCCTCGGCCCCGAGGCGAAGCGCGACCTGCTGTCGTCGATCATCGAGGACGCGAGGCGGCTCGAGCGCGTCCTGTCGAACCTGCTGCAGCTGACGCGCGTCGAGACCGGCCTGCAGCCGGCGCGCGAGTGGGTGCCCGCCGAGGAGATGATCGGCGCGGCGCTCACCCGCGTCGAGGATTCGCTGCGCGGCCGCCCGGTCGAGCTCGACGTCCCGCACGAGCTGCTCGTGTGGATCGATCCGATCCTGTTCGAGCAGGCGCTGATCAACCTGGTCGAGAACGCGCTCAAGCACGGCGCGCCGCCGCTGCGGCTCGTCGCGCGACGCCGCGACGGCGACATCGAGATCGAGGTCGCCGATCGCGGGCCCGGGCTGCCGGCGGGCGACACCGCGCGGCTGTTCGAGAAGTTCGTGCGCGCGTCGCGCGCGCCCGGCGCGGGGCTCGGGCTCGCCGTGGTGCGCGCGATCGTCGAGGCGCACGGCGGGCGCGTCGTCGCCGAGAACCGCGACGGCGGCGGCGCCGTGTTCCGCATCGTGCTGCCGACGCCCGCGCCGCCGGTCAGCCTCGTGCGCGCCGAGGAGCGCGCGTCGGCATGAGCACGATCGTCGTCGTCGACGACGACGCGCAGGTCCGCCGGTTCCTGCGCACGGTGCTGAGCGGCCACGGCCACATCGTCGTCGAGGCGGAGTCGGTCGCGCAGGGCCTCGCCGAGGTCCGCCGCGCGCGCCCGGCCGTCGTGCTGCTCGATCTCGGCCTGCCCGACGGCGACGGCCTCGAGGTGCTGCGCGCGATGCGCCCCGACGACCCGACGCCGGTGATCGTGCTGTCGGCGCGCGACCGCGAGGGCGACAAGATCGTCGCGCTCGATCAGGGCGCGGATGACTACCTGACGAAGCCGTTCGGCGCCGGCGAGCTGCTCGCGCGCATCCGCGTCGCGCTCCGCCACGCCGCCTCGGCGCATGCGGAGATCCCCGACGTGCTCGAGGTCGGGCCGATCCGCATCGATCAGCCGCGGCACGAGGTCACCGTCGACGGCGAGGTCGTCCACCTGACGCCGATCGAGTTCGAGCTGCTCGTCGAGCTCGCGCGGCAGCCCGGCCGCGTGCTCACCCACCGCCACCTGCTGCGCGCCGTGTGGGGGCCCGACGCGGTCGAGCAGAGCCATTACCTGAGGGTCCACGTCGCCGCCCTGCGCCGCAAGATCGAGCGCGATCCGGCACGGCCGAGGTGGCTGGTCACCGAGGCGGGTGTAGGCTATCGCCTCCGCGAGTAACCATGGCCAGTGAAGCCGAAGACGTAGCCCCCGCCGCCGCCCCTGCCGTCCAGCCGCCGGCGATCCCGAGGAAGACCCTGATCTATGCCGCGATCATCTTCGCGGCGCTGTGGGCGTTCGCGATCCACACCGGTAGCCTCGTCGTCGAGATCATCGTCGGCGTGCTCACCGCGGTGGCGCTCGGCGTGCTGCTCTACGCGTGGCGGATCGTGCGCAAGCAGCGCGGCCTGGTCGCGACGCTGCAGGGCGCGACCGGCACGGCCGAGGCGCGCCGCGAGGCGCTCGCCAAGCTCGAGGCCGACAAGGACGCGAGCGCGCCGACGCACCTGTTCGCGCGCGCGCAGCTGATGGCGCAGGACGATCCGAAGGCCGCGCTCGCGCTGATCGATCAGAAGGATCTGAAGTCGTACCCCGCGGCGATGCAGGACGACGTCGCGACGCTCAAGACGCAGCTCTTGCTCGCGATGGGCCGCACGCAGGACGCGCGCAAGGTCGCCGAGACGATCAACCTCGACAACCCGTCGCGCAAGGAGATTCGTCCGATGGCGGCCGTGATCGTGGCCGAGGCCT
>JBLMXA010000311.1:0-3354 GCA_050257515.1 Acidobacteriota bacterium
CTACGACAGCGGCACGCTGTGGATCGGCCGCGATCGCAGCTCCGACGACCTCCAGGTCGGCCTGATCCCCGCGCACGTGACGACCGACGCGTGGGTCGGCGGCGCGCGCGGCGTGCAGCAGCACCGCTTCGACGACGGCCCGACGCTCACCGCCGGCGTCGATCTCGACGGCGAGGTCGCGTCGATCGCGCGCTCCGGCTCGCTGTCGATCCCGGCGCGCGAGGGCGATCTCCACATCTTCGGCCAGCCGCCTGGCGACGACGTCGCCGCCGACAGCTGGCGCGCGACGACGATCGACGCCGCCGCCCACGCCGCGCTCGATGCGCACGCCGGCCCGTTCGTCGCGAGCGCGGGCGTGCGCGCGGATGCGTGGCTGCTCACCGCGAGCCGGCTCACGCCGCGCGTCGGCGCGACGCCCGCGATCGGCTACCAGAACATCGACTACACCGCCGATCCGCGCGCGTCGCTGCAGTGGAACGTCCGCGAGGACTTCACCGTGCGCGGCGACGCCGGCCGCTACCACCAGGCGCGGGGCGCGGCCGACACGAGCGCGGTGTTCGGCACGCCGACGCTCGGCCTCGAGCAGGCGTGGCACGCGATCGCCGGCGCGCAGTGGCGGCTCGCGCCGTTCGCGATCGAGGCCGCCGGCTACGCGCGGTGGCTCGACGATCTCGTGTCGCGCGATCTCGCGGTGACGCCGCCGCTCGCGCACGCGCTCACCCAGCTCGGCATCGGCGACGTCTACGGCGTGCAGGTCACCGCGCGCGTGCTCGGCTGGCACGGGCTGTCGGGCTGGCTCAGCTACAACCTGTCGCGCAGCCGCCGCAAGGACGCACCCGATCAGGCGTGGCGCTACTTCGATCACGATCAGACGCACGGCCTGATCGCCGTCGTCGGCTGGGAGACCGGCCCGTGGACGCTCGGCGCGCGCGTGCGGCTCGCGACCGGCGAGCCGCGCACGCCGGTCGTCGGCGCGTTCTTCGACAGCCGCTCGGGCCGCTACGAGCCGATCGTCGGCGTCCACAACGGCACGCGGCTGCCGACGTTCTTCGCGGCCGACGCGCGCGCCGAGCGCCGGTTCCCGCTGGGGAGCGCGCGCGGCGCGATCTACGTCGAGATCCAGAACCTGACGAACCACGAGAACGCCGAGGAGATCATCTACAGCGCCGACTTCACGCAGCACGGCTACCTGACATCGCTGCCGCTGCTCGCGATCGGCGGCGTGAGGATCGAGAGATGAAGACTCGGAAATTGAACCGCCAAGGCGCCGAGGTCGCCACGATCAGAAGAAGAGATCTTGTTCTGGTCTTGGCGTCCTTGGCGCCTTGGCGGTTTATTTGTCTTGGCCTGCTGGCTGCCTGCGAGCCGTCGCTCGATCAGCGGCTCGCGATCGTGAAGGAGCCGCGCGTGCTCGCGATCGTGTCGGAGCCCGCGGAGGCCAAGCCGGGCGCGGCCGCCAGCTACTCGATCGTGATCGGCTCGCCGGACGGGCCGCTCGCCGCGGTGCCGGCCTGGTCGCTGTGCACGGCGCCCAAGCCGCCGACCGAGGACAACGCGGTGTCGGCGGCGTGCACGGACGATCCGTCGGCGCTCGCGCCGCTGGCGGGGCCGATGGCGACGATCCCGAGCGACGCGTGCACGCTGTTCGGCCCCGACGTGCCGCCCGGCGGCTTCCGTCCGCGCGACCCCGATCCGACCGGCGGCTACTACCAGCCCGTGCTCGCCGACGCGAGCGACGCCGGCGCCGAGCTCGCGTTCGGGTTCACGCGCATCACGTGCAACCTGCCGGCGGCCCCGCCCGACGTCGCGCACGACTACCAGACGATGTACGTCGCGAATCACAACCCGACGCTCGATCCGCCGCAGCTGCCGGCGGCCGTGCCGGCAAGCTCGACGATCACGCTCGTCGCGTCGTGGCCCGCCGACGCCGCCGAGAGCTACCTCTACTTCGACGTGCGCACCCAGGCGCTCGTCACCCGCCGGGAGTCGATGCGCGTGTCGTGGTTCGCCACCGGCGGCACGCTCGCGGTCGACGCGAGCGCCGTCGCGGAGGACGACGCCGCGACCGAGGTCTCGACGACCTGGCGCACGCCCGCCACGCCGGGTCCGGCGTGGCTGTGGTTCGTGCTGCGCGACAGCCGCGGCGGCATCGCCACGCAGGCCGTCGCGGTCACGGTGCGATGATCAGGGATGGCGGTGGTCGCGGACCTGGACGCCGCCAGCGGCGTGCGCCTGCCAGCTACCCTCGACCCACACGTAGCGGCCGCCCTGCATCTCCCAGCGACCGGCGACCCACATCATGTTCGCGCGCGGGCGCTCCCAGTGGCCGGCCATCCAGTCCCACTGACCGTTGACCCAGTTCCAGCGGCCGGGGATCCACACGAAGCCCGCGCGCACTCCGGGCGACTCGACGCGCACCGGCGGCGGCGCCGCGGTCGGGTACAGCCCGACGGACACGCTCACGCCACCGGACGCGACGGGCGTCGGCGCCGGCGGCGGCGCGGTCACGACCGGCGGCGGCGTGCGGTGATCGCGAACCTCGACGCCACCCGCGGGCGCG
This sequence comes from Acidobacteriota bacterium, assembly GCA_050257515.1. GTDB lineage: Bacteria > Myxococcota_A > Polyangia > Haliangiales > Haliangiaceae > JABFXX01. The sequence goes on from JBLMXA010000311.1 coordinate 2,561, forward strand.
ACGACCGTGGTCGTCACCGTCGCCGGCTGGCTCGACACGGTCCACGTGCCCTCGACCCACATCCAGCGGTTGCCGCGATGCTCCCAGCGGCCCTCGGTCCAGGCATAGCCGGCGCGCTCGCGCTCCCAGTGACCACCGACCCACACCCACTGGCCGTTCTGCCAGTTCCAGCGGCCCTTGATCCACACGAAGCCGGGACGCACCGTCACGGTCTCGACCTGCGGCGGCGGGGGCTCCTGGTACACCTCGCCGGACGACTCGACCTGCATCGAGCCCGAACCATGGACGACGCAGGCACCCAGACCGAAGGCGAGCAGCGACGAAGAAACAATGTGACGTAGACGGATCATGGAAGTCTCCCTTTTCCCGTGGGACGGAGTATTCCTGCCCCACATTCAGGTTGTCAACGCACGGCGGATCGGGGACTTACCGACGGCCGTGATACCCTCGTCACGGGCGGCTCTGGGTGCGCTTCCTTCTACCTAGCCACGGTAGCGCATCCGCTCTCCGCCCACCTTTTCATGGAACGCCTCCGCACGCTGCTCCTCGCGCGGTCGCACGTGGTGGTGCTCGATCCGGACCTGGTGGCCAGCGCCGCCACCCGGCCGCTCAGCGATCGCGATCTCGAGAAGCTCGAGGACGAGCTCGCCCAGCTCGGCTACGTGATGAGCCTCGACCTCGCGATGGCGATGCGCCGGCTGCCGCGCCAGGCGCTGCACGAGACCCACAGCTGGCTCGTCGACACGCTCGCCCGCGAGCTCGGCGCGCACCGCCCGCACGTGCCGCTGTTCCGC
>JBLMXA010000312.1:0-4128 GCA_050257515.1 Acidobacteriota bacterium
GGCGATGTCGGCGATCAGCGCGGTGCTGCTGAAGGTCTCGCCGTAACCATCCGGTGGTTATCCGCGAGCGCGCCGGCTGCCCGGCGCGCTCGTTGCTGTTTTCGGGCGTGCGGCACACCGCTGGAAGTGAAGAGGCACGCGCGATGCACCGAGAGCCTCGCATGCGTCTCACTCCTGTCATGCTGTGCCTTCTCGCCGCACCGTCGTTCGCGCGCGCGGACGCCAAGGTTGCCGTCGACGCGCGCACGCTCGACGCGCCTTGCCGCACGGTCGCGTCCGTCCCCGACGACGCGCGCTCGATCGTGCCGACGCTCGAGGCTTACGTGTCCGCCGCCGACTGCATGGCGGTGATCCGCACGCGGGCGCTCAAGCTCACCGTGACGCAGGCATCGGTCGACGCGCTCGACGCCGCGATCCGGCCGTCGATCGACCTGCTCGACACCGTGATCGAGCAGGGCGACGTCGCGCGCCAGATCGTCGCCCAGCACGCGAAGGCCGACCTCTACCAGGGGCTCGCCGTGCGGCTGCTGAACACCGTGCCGCCGGTGCCGCCGACGATGGTCGGCCGGGCGCTCGCCGACCACGCGCATCAGGTCGACGTCGCGACCGATCTCGTGCGGCCGTGGCGCGCGCGCGCGCTCCGGGCGCACCGCGCGGTCGCCAGGCTCGCCGACAAGGCCCCGAGGCTCGTCGCGACGAACCCGGTGCTCGCCTACGCGGTCGGCGACAGCAAGCTCGAGACCGCCACGGGCGTCGCATCGCGGTAGTCTCCGCCCGTGCCCGCGCACTGGCTGATGAAGACCGAGCCCGACACGTTCTCGATCGCCGACCTCGCGCGCGTGAAGGTCGAGCCGTGGACCGGTGTCCGCAACTACGTCGCGCGCAACCACATGCGCGCGATGCGCGTCGGCGACGAGGTGCTGATCTACCACTCCAGCTGCGAGCCGCCGGGCGTCGCCGGGCTCGCGCGCGTCGCGCGGACCGGCGTTGTCGACGAGACCCAGCTCGATCCCGACAGTCCCTACTTCGATCCGCGGGCGACGCGCGACAGGCCGATCTGGGACTGCGTCGAGGTCGAGTACGTCGCGACGCTGCCGCACTTCGTCGCGCTGCCGCGGCTCCGCCTGGAGCGCGCGCTGCGCAAGATGATGCTGTTCCAGTGGAGCCGGCTGTCCGTGCAGCCGGTGACCGCGGCGCAGTTCAGCCGGATCGTGGCGATGGCACAGGAGGCGCCACCCGAAGCCACTCGCAAAGCCGCGCGGCGCGCTCGGCCGGCACGTCGACGCCGGGCAGCGTCGTAGCATCGTCGGGGCCGTGCCAGTCCGAGCCGCCCGTGCACACGAGGCCCAGCTCGTCGGCGAGCTCGAGCCAGCGGCCGCGCTCGCGCGGATCGTAGCCGCCGTAGAACGCCTCGACGCCCTCGAGGCCGTCGCGGTGGTGGCGCCGCAGCAGCGCCACCGAGAGGTGATCGTACGTGTGCGGGTGCGCGAGCGACATCGCCGCGCCGGCCGCGCGCCCGAGCGCGAGCGCGCCGGGCAGCGGCAGCACGTGGTGAGGCACGTCGACGGGACCGCCGTCGTAGAGGTGGCGCGCGAACGCGTCCTTCATCGAGGTCACGTGGCCGGCCTCGACCAGCGCGCGCGCGAGGTCCGGGCGGCCGACGCTGCGGCCCTCCGCGCGCGCGAGCAGCGGCTCGACGTCGATGCGGATCCCGCGCTGGGCGAGCCGCGCCGCCATCACGCGCAGCCGGTTGCGCCGCGCCTCGGCGAGCTCGCCGAGCTTGACCTCGAGCTCGGGCCAGCCCGCGCCGCCGCGGTCGTACGCGAGCACGTGGATCGTGCGGCCGCTGCCCGGGTCGTCGCACGAGATCTCGACGCCGCGGAGCACGCGCGCGGTCGCCAGCGCGACCGGCGTGCAGGTGTCGTGGTCGGTCAGCGCGAACACCTCGACGCCCCGCTCGCCGGCGCGAGCCGCGACCTGCTCCGGCGCCTCGGTCCCGTCGGAGCGGGTCGAATGGCAGTGCAGCTCGAACCGCATGTCGCGCCGCAAGCTAGCACGCGCCTGCCGCCTCGACGTGGTCAGATGTAGGCGCGCATCGCTCCGACCTCGTCTGCTAGACTGTCACGCTGGATGGGCATCCCGGGGCTCCAGACCCAGGCGCGCCTCGGTCGGTACGAGCTGCTCGCGCGGCTCGCGACGGGCGGCATGGGTGAGATCTTCCTGGCGCGGCTCGAGGGCGCGGCGGGCTTCGAGAAGCTCTACGTCGTCAAGCGCATCCTGCCGCACCTCGCCGACGACACGCGGTTTCGCCAGATGCTGATCGCGGAGGCGCGGATCGCGGCGAAGCTGTCGCACGCGAACATCTGCCAGGTCTACGAGCTCGGCGAGACCGACGGCCAGCTCTACATCGTCATGGAGTACCTCGAGGGCGTGTCGCTGCTGCCGCTGCTCCGGCGCGCGGGCAAGTACGCGACCCCGCTCGAGCTCGGGCTCGTCGCGGGGGTCGTGCAGCAGGCCTGCGATGCGCTCCACTACGCCCACGAGCTGCGCGATCGCGGCGAGCCGCTCGGGCTCGTCCACCGCGACGTCACGCCGTCGAACATCTACCTGACGGAGTCGGGCGTCGCGAAGCTGCTCGACTTCGGCATCGCGAAGGCGCGCGGTGCGTCGACGAACACGCAGGAAGGCACGGTCAAGGGCAAGTACGCGTACATGGCGCCCGAGCAGCTGCGCGGCGGCGAGATCGATCGCCGCGTCGATCTGTTCGCGCTCGGCATCGTCGTGTTCGAGATGCTCGCGCTGCGCCGGCTGTTCCAGCGCAAGACCGACTACCTGACGTTCCGCGCGGTCATGGAACAGCCGATTCCAGACATCCGCCGCTATCGCCCCGACGTGCCGGAGTCGGTGGCGCTCGTGCTGGCCCGCGCGCTCGATCGCGATCCGGGCAACCGGTTCGACAGCGCGCGCCAGCTCGGCGGTGCGCTGCTCGACGCGCTCGGCGGCATGCGGCCGTGGACGCAGGGCGAGCTCGGCGACTTCTTGCGCGCGAACCTCGGCGACATGCTCGCGCGCCGCACGCAGGCGGTGCAGGAGGCGATCCACCGCAAGCCGGCGAGCGCGATCGGCCGGAGCACGATGCCGGTGATCGCGACGTCGGAGCCGGAGGCGCACGAGGGCGACAGCGAGGACGACTTCCCGTCGGTCGAGACCGACGTCGACGTGCGGCCGCAGTTCCCGGCGCCATCGCCGTCGCAGCCGTACCCGCGCGCGCCGTCGCATCCCGCAGAGTTCGTCGAGAACACGCCGCCGTCGTTCGGCGCGGAGACGACCGGCAACGCGCTGCGCATCGAGCCGGTGCGCGGGCAGTCGACGCCGACCGGCGCGTCGCAGATCGTCGTCGTCAAGCAGCGCAGCCTCGTGTGGCCGCTGCTCGCGGTCGGCTTGCTCGCGGTCGCCGGCGGCGCGCTGTACCTCGTCTACGAGCAGTCGCAGCGGCAGCAGGCGCCGACGTCGGTCGTGATCCAGCAGGCGCCCGACGATCGCGCGCCGGCGGTCGCGAAGATCGAGCCGCCGGCGCCGACCGGCGGGACGGATCCGACGCCGTCGCCGACGCCGCCGACGCCGCCGCCGGTCCCGCCGCCGCTGTCGCGTCCGCCGGCGAAGCGCCCGGCGAACCCGTACCTCGCCGCGATCGAGGGCCACCTGCCGAACCTGTCGCAGTGCCTGCGCGATCACAGCGAGATCGAGATGCCGGCCGCGGCGAGCGCGTCGATCGTGATCGCGCCGAACGGCCACACGAAGTCGGTGACGTGGAAGCCCGACGCGCTCAACAGCTCGCCGCTCGGCGGCTGTCTCAAGAACGTGCTGATGACGACGACGTTCCCGACGTCGACCGGCGAGGCGACGCTGACCTGGGCGCCTACGCTGTCGCGGTCGAAGGGCTAGAGCCAATGTCGGTCACTTAGCTGAACCGGTCGTACTCGTACTCGTACTCGTACTCGGCTGTTCGAGGAGCGATTCGGAGGCAAGCCCGCGATGCCTGGGTGATCGACGCCCAGCTCCGGTTGCGTCCCGGATCGAGTACGAGCACGAGTACGAGTACGACCGGTTCAGCTAAGTGACCGACAT
>JBLMXA010000313.1:0-9857 GCA_050257515.1 Acidobacteriota bacterium
CCCGGCTTCACCGTGACCACGCGCGACATCAGCCAGCGCCCCGACGTGAAGTGCGCGAGGTACTTCCCGGGCGCGATCGGTTCGGGATCGCCGCACGTGGAGCGCGCGCCGTGGCGCTCGCACGTGAACGCCACGTTGCTCGACTGCATCGAGTCGACCGCGCCGGCGACGTCGACGGACAGCTTCGCGAGCTTGCCGAGCGGCAGCTCGATGTGAGCCGACCTGCCGGGCTCGACGGGCACGATCGTCGCGTAGCCGAGCGCTCCGTCGGCGGAGTGCGCGGTGACCTGGACGACGCCCGGTGCGAGCGCCGCGAACGTCAGCGGCCCCTTGCCGCGGGCGCCGGTGTAGTAGCCGTTCGTGTACGGCGCGATCGCGATCATCGTGATCGCGTCGATCGCGACCTCGGCGGGATCGATCGGCGGCAGCTCGCGGCGCGGATAGCCTTCGCCCCGGGAGGGCCGCGGGACCGGCTTCGTCGGCGGCTTGCCGCCGGGCCACGCGATGCGGGCGTCGATCGTCGCCGCCGGCGCGAGCGAGATCCGGAGCGGCCCGCTGCCCGGTGTGGCGACCGCGAGCTCGGTTCCGGCGGTCGCGACCACCGCCTCGACGCGGAGGTCGTGGCTCGCACGGTGATCGTCGGGCGTCGGGTGGTCGATCCTGAAGTTGCCGTGCTCGTCGGGCGTCGCGCTCGAGCCGCAGCCGAGCGGGTTCGCGGTGATGCAGAACAGCTGCGCGCCGGTCGCCGGCGTGCCGCTCGCGTGCACGACGACGCCCTGCACGAGCGGAGGCCGGGGTGGCGGCACCGACGCGAACCGATCGGGCCGCGTCGTCACGACGCGCGCGACGATCGCGTCCTTGCGCTGGGTCACGAGCACGTAGCGATCGCCGCCGAGCGCCGCGATCGCGGGCGAGGTCTCGCCGGGGAGCGGGATCGGCGCGTGGCGCGTCGACGTCGAGCTGCGGTGCACGAACTGCACGCCGAGCGGCGCTCGCTGGTCGTTGTACTGCGTGATCGCGGCGACCGCGACACCGGCGCCCGACGCCGCGGCGCGCACGACGACCGGGTACTGCAGATCGCCGGCGACCAGCGGGCGGCCGGCGAGCACCGCGAGCCCTCCCGGTGATGGCATGCTGCCGGTCGGCTGGAGCACGCCGTCGTGGATGCGCGCCGCGTGGCGCTCCTCGCGAAACGCGTTCGGCCGCGCGTTGTAGAGATCGATGCAGCTCGCGCGATCGTCGAGCACGCCGTCGAGCCGCGCCGCATCGGTCGTGACGAGCTGGACCTCGCAGTCGGCGCCGTCACACGCGACGAACGCGTCGCGCGTGAACCGCCCGAACGCCTGGGTCCCGGGGTTGTTCAGCATGCGCGGCCGGCGCACCGCGTGGCCCGCCGCGTCGACCTCGAGCAGCAGCGCCGACGCGCAGCTCGCCCACGCGATCCAGAACCGCTTGCCGTCGAACGCTGCCGACAGCCCGGCCGCGATCGGCCGCTCCTGCGCGATGCGGAACGCCGGCGCGGCCTGCAGCGCGCGCGAGAGCGTCACTCCGACGAGCTCGTCGCCGTCGCCCCACACGACGAGGCCGCCGGACGGCGACGCCGCGATCGCCGGTCCGCCGACGAGCTGCCTGGGGCACGCGAGCTCGACCGGCGTGCCGGCGCGGCCGGCCGCGTCGAGCCGCGCGGCGACCACGCAGGTCCGGGCGCCGCGGACGACCCACGTCGCGACCGCGCCCTGGCCGTCCACGGCGACGCCGGGCGTGTCCCCGCGTGCGGCGAGCTCGACCGGTGGCGACAGCTCGATGCCGTCTCCCGGGTCGATGATCGCGACGAATGCCGGGACGAGCATCATCATGGATCCACGTTACAATGACGACGATGCGGGTTGCGGGTTGCGTGGCGATCGTCGGGCTGATGGCCGCCGCGGCGCACGCCGATCCGCCGGAGGAGCTCAACATCTTCGGCGTCTATGCGACGGCGATGCCGCAGCACAACCACCAGCCGCGCGGCAAGGTGACGGTCGAGGTCGAGCGGCTCGCTCCGCAGACGCTCGTGATCGGCGCGTACGACGAGACGGACTGGGAGATCGTGCCGGCGCCGGGCGCACAGCTCCGGCGCGTGATCGTCACCGGCTTCAAGTCCCAGAGCGTCCACGCGCCAGCGTCGGTCAAGGTCGACGTGCTCGCCGGCCCCGGCAAGTACCTCGCGGCCGCGGGCAATCCCGGCTGGGGCAGCGGCCTCGGCGAGGGGCACGCCGCGCTCGTCACCGCCGCCGAGGAGCTGACCGGGCTCGCCGCGACGAGCTACCACGGCTGCGGGCGCGCCACGAAGGTCACGCAGACCGCGAGCGGCGCGTTCGCCGCCGACTGCACCGAGGGCTGGGGGAACCAGATCAAGCCCGGCACGGTCGTCCACGCGATGCCGCCGCTGTTGCCGGTCGTCGCCGACGCGTACGTCAGGTTCCGCGCGCGGCTCGTCGCGCGCTGCGGCAGCTGGAACGCGCCGTCGTGTCCCGCCGAGGGCGCGATGATCGTCGTCGACCAGGCCGCGCGCGAGGCCGGCGTGCGCGTCGAGCTCGCGCGCACTCCGCAACCCGTGCGCGTGCTGCCGCTGCGCGTGCCGCCGAAGACGCCGGTCGCGATCGACCGCGGCGGCACCCGCGAGAGGCTGGCGGTCAAGCCGGGGGAGATCTGGGTGATCGCGGGAAGCGCCGGCGTCGCGTCGCGGTTCACCGCGCCGGACGGCACGCTCGGCCTCGCTGGCGATCGCGACCTGCTCGATCAGCTCGTCGGCGCCGCGGGCGGCGCGATCTGCATGGGCGGCTGCGAGCTCCGGCGCGACCGCGCCGGCCTGTTCTTCCTGCTCGACTGGCTCGCGAGCTTCGACGACCTGCCGATCAGCCTGCTCGAGGTCACCGCGAAGTGAGCCCGTGACCGCGTGCGACTGACGGGCGCTCGCCGCCGTCCGGACCAGGCATGTGGTTGCGTGTCCTCTGTCTGTCCTCGCTGCTGCTCGCGTGCGGTCACCACGGCGGCGGTAGCCTCGGCGGCGGAGATGCCGGCGGCGACGCGGGCGTCACGGACGCCAGCGACGGCGGCACGACCGGCAGCGACGGCGGCACGACCGGCAGCGACGGCGGCAGCGGCACGTGCGGCAGCTGCGGCGCACCGCCGGCGGACGTGTGCGAGGATGGCTCGCACCTGCGCCGCTACGACGACGCGCCCGGCTGCGCGGGCTCGGCGTGCGTGTTCCCGTCGCACGTCGTCGACTGTCCGTACGGCTGCGCGGCCGGCGCGTGCGAGGCCGACGCATGCAGCGGCGTCGCGTGCACCGCGCCGGCGGCGAGCTGCAGCGGCTCGACGCTGCGCACGTACACCGCGACGTGCACGAACGGCACGTGTGCGATCGGCGAGTCCGACGAGGCGTGCGCGAACGGCTGCGCCGCGGGCGCGTGCCTCGGCCCGACCTGCGGCGTCGCCACGTGCGACGCGCCGCCGGCCGCGACGTGCCTCGACGCGAAGGTGCTGTCGGGCTCGGCCGAGCTCGGCACGTGCAGCGGCAGCTGCGTCTACGCGCCACTGCAGACGCTGTGCTCGACGGGCTGCTTTGCCGGCGCGTGCGAGACCGGGTCGACCGAGTCGATCTTCATGCCGCCGGTGCCTGGCCCGTCGGGGTCGACGTGGCAGAGCAACCTCGCGTTCGCGGTCGACGCCGCGGGCCGTCCGCACCTCGCGGGCCAGGACGGCAACCGCAACCTGACGTACCGCCACCTCGACGAGACCGGCTGGCACGATCTCACCGTCGACACCAACCTCGGCAGCGGCGTGCAGGTCGCGCTCGCGCTCGATCCGGCCGGCTCGCCGGTGATCGCGTACCTCGAGCCGACGAACCAGCGGCTGCGCTATGCCGAGCTGCGCGCGGGCAGCTTCCACATCGAGGAGGTGTCGATGACGAGCCCGGCCGGGCTCAACCCGTCGATCGCGGTCGATGCGAGCGGCGTCGTGTGGATCGCGTCGAACGACGGCTCGCAGCTGCGCGTCGCGCACGGCCACGCGGGCAGCTGGACGTTCGAGACGCTCGGCAGCTACAGCGGCGCGACGCAGCTCGCGTTCGATCCCGCGGGCGTGTTGCACCTCGTGTGGGGCGCGGCGCAGTCGTACGCGAACCCGAGCGGCTCGTACTCGCAGCCGCCCGCCTACCACGCGGCGCGCGTCGGCGGCGTGTGGCACATCGATCAGGTGAGCCCGCACGGGCTCGTGTTCGCGCGCGGTCTCACGTTCGCCAACAACGGCGACGCGCTGGTCGCCTATGGCGTCGTCGGGCTCGTCGGCCAGAACGACGAGCTGCGGCTGCGCCGCTACGGCGCGATCGAGTCGGACGTGCTCGTCGAGAGCCTCGGCAACTGGCTGTACGCGTCGCCGATCGGGCTCTACGACGGGCGCGCCGACCTGAAGTTCATCGAGCGCGACGCGTCGACGCTCGCGCGCGGCGCCGGCGACCTGTGGACGACGACGACCCACGACTTTCCACCCTACCCGAGCGTGCTCGACGCCGTCGACGGCCCCGATGGCCGCCCGCGGTTCCTCGCGAACCTGTCGTCGAACAGCCCGGCGAACGTCAGCGGCACCGCGTTCGTGATCCCGCCGGCATGCGTGGCGAGCTGCACCGGCGCGACGTGCGGCAGCGACGGGTGCGGCGGCACGTGCGGCACCTGCGGCGCCGGCGAGGCGTGCGGGCCCGATCGCCAGTGCTCGCCGTGGCTCGAGGAGACCGTCAACCTGCCCGCGCTCGTCACGTACCCGTCGACCGATCTGGGCATCGCGATGTCGCCGGCGGGCGCGCACCACCTGCTCGTCCACTACGACTTCCCCGAGCACTACTACACGGCCGGCTCGACGCAGGACGAGCTGTTCTACACGACCGACGCGAGCGGGCCGTGGGAGCTGCCGCAGCCGCAGACCGTCGTCGGCATCCCCGCGGGCAACTACGCGCAGGTCGCGATCGTGCCGGCGTCGCTGCAGGTCGGCCCGGGCGGCGAGCCGGAGGCGATCTTCGCGTACGGCCTCGCCGGCTACACGTGGAGCGTCGAGCACGCGATCCCCGGCATGCAGCCGTGGATGGTCGACTGGTCGAACAGCGCCGGCCAGGCGCACCCTCGGCTGCTCGACGTCGCGCGCAACGCCGCCGGCGTGACGTACGTGATCACCGAGTGCGGCTACTACGGCGACGTCGCGTGCGTCGATCGCCGCGACGCGAACGGCCACACGACCGAGACGTTGACCGGCGACTACGCGGTCGCCGCGCGCGCCGCGGTCGACTCGGCCGGCCACGTCCACATCCTGTGGACGCACTGGACGACCGGCTCGACCGACAAGGTCACGCTCGAGTACGCGACCGACGAGTCGGGCACGCTCGTGTCGACGCCGATCGCCGGCGAGCAGGCCTCCGGCTCGACCGACGTGTTCCATCCGCTGATCGCGCTCGGACCCGCCGACGAGATCCACGTCGCGTTCGTCCACGGCGGCAGCGAGGTCCACCACGGCGCGTGGACCGGCGCGAGCTTCGCGATCGACGTCGTGCCCGCGGCCGGCGCACTCGCGCTCGCCGTCGATCACGCCGGCGTGCCCGCGATCCTCGCCGTCCAGGGCACGGCGAGGCTGTGGCGGCCCGCCGGCGCGACCTGGGCGAGCGAGCCGATCCCGACCGCGGGCAACGCGAGCGCGCCGTGGCTCGCGTTCGACGCCGCGAACCGCGCGCACGTGATGTTCGAGGACGCGTCGAGCGTGTCGCGTCAGCTGCGGCTCGCCTGGAGGCCGTAGCGCTCGCGCAGCGCGCGCTTGAGGGTCTTGCCCGCGGTGTTGCGCGGAAACTCGTCGAGGATCGAGACGTCGGCGACCTGCTGGTAGCGCGCGGCGACACGCGCGTTCGTCCACGCGCGCAGCTCGTCGGAGGTGACCTGCGCGCCGGCCTTGACCAGCACGGCGGCGACCGGCGCCTCGCCCCACTTCGCGTGCGGGACGCCGAACACCGCGACCTCGCGGACGGCGGGGTGCTGCGCGACGATCTCCTCGATGTCGCGCGGGTACACGTTGACGCCGCCGGAGATGATCAGATCCTTCTTGCGGTCGACGAGGTAGAGGAAGCCGTCCTCGTCGAGGTAGCCGAGATCGCCGGTGTGCAGCCAGCCGTCCTGGACCGCCTGCGCGGTCGCGTCGGGGCGCGCGTGATAGCCGGGCATCAGCAGCGGGCCGCGGCCGACGATCTCGCCGACCTCGCGCGGCGGCAGCACGCGGCCGCCGTCGCCCACGATGCGCAGCTCGTTGAAGAACGTCGGCGTGCCGACGGAGTCGAGCTTCGCGGCAAAGTCGTCGCGATCGAGGATCGTGACGAGGCCCTCGGTCAGGCCGTACAGCTCGTAGAGCGCGCGCGGCGCGAGCTCGCGCAGGCGCAGCTTGTGCTCGCGCGGCAGCGGCGCGCCGACCGAGCACAGCATCTCGAGCGACGCGAGCGTCTCGCGCGTGCACCGAGGGTGCTCGAGGATCGCGGCGAGCTGCGACGGCACGGTCATCACGTGGGTCACGCGCTCGCGCGCGATCGTCTCGAGGAACGCGCCGGCGTCGAACTTCTTCGCGAGCACGTAGCGCGCGCCGAGCCAGAACGACGGGAAGAACGTGACCAGCGCGCCGTTGAACACGAGCGAGCCGGCGTGCATGACGACGCTCTCGGGCGTCATCCGGAACGCCGACGCGAACGTCGTGCAGTACGCGGCGCGGATCGAGTGGGTGTGAATGATGCCCTTCGGCAGCCCGGTCGTGCCGCTCGAGTAGATGATGTTGTACGGGTCGGCGGCGGCGAGCTCGACCGTGCGCGGGTGCGCGGGCGCGCGCTCGACGCGCGCGCGCCACGCCGGTGCGAGCAGCCAGCGCTCGTCGGGGATCGCGCGCAGCTCGTCGCGGACCTCGGCGAGCACGGGCGCGAAGTCGGGCGCCGCGATCAGCGCGCGCGCCTGCGAGTCGCGCAGCAGCGTGACGAGCCCGGAGCCCCGCAGCAGCGGGGATAGTGGCACGATCACGATGCCGGTGCGCGCGCACGCCCAGTACAGCTCGACGAGGTCGAGGCCATTGGGCAGCACGACCGCGAGCGCGTCGCCCTTGGCGAGCCCTAGCTCGCCGAGTGCGGCCGCCGCGCGATCGACTCGCGCGGCGATCTCGCGCCAGGCCAGCCGCTGCTCGTCGAGCACGAACGCGCAGCGGTCCGCGCGCGGGCCGCGCGCGTGGCGAGCGATGACGTCACCGAGATGCCACATGATCCTGTCCGTCCTTCCGCGAGTGCTCGGCGAGGAACGCGTCGAGCACGGGCTGCAGCTTTTCGGGCTCCTCGTGCGGCAGCGCGTGGCGCGCGTCGGCGATGCACGCGACGCGCGCGTCCGGCATGCGGCGCGCGTACGCCTGCTTGTAAGCGAGCGGCGTGTAGTCCTGATCGGCGGCGACGATCAGCGCGGGCACCTCGATCTCGGCGAGGTGCGCCGACACGTCGAAGCCGACGAGCGCGCGCTGCGTCGCCGCGTAGGCGCGCTTGTCGTTGCTCGCCATCCGCGCGAGGAACGTCGCGCGCAGCGCCGCGTCGCGCGGGAACAGCTTCGGTGCGAGCAGCTTCGCCATACCGCGCGGCCCGATCGTGCGCGCGAGCACGAGCCGCAGCGCCAGCACGGCGCGCTGCTTGGCGGTGCGCGGCACGAGCGACGGCCCGCTGTTGACGATCGTCAGCGTGCGCACGGCGTGCGGCTGGTCGAGCGCGAGCTGGAACGCGACCATGCCGCCCATCGACAGCCCGACGACGTGCGCGGGCGCGACGCCGAGGTGATCGATCACGGCGGCGACGTCCGCCGCGAACATCGCGACCGAAAACGGCCCGGCGGCGTGCGCGAGATCGCGCGAGCGGCCGCTGCCGCGCATGTCGATCGCGATCGCGCGGTAACGCGGGGCGAGCGCGGCGAGCTGGGGCTCCCAGTCGAGCGTGCTGGAGCCCAGGCCGTGCAGCAGCACGACCGCGTCGCCCTGTCCGCGGTCGTCGTAATGGAGCTCGGCAGCGTGGGTACGAAGCGTCGGCACGCTCCCGTTCTAGAACGATCGTTCTGGCGTTGACAAGACAATTTGTCCTCGCATAGCCTATCTTGTGTGAACGGTCGTTCTGACAGCGAACGGATCCGCGACGCGCGGCGCGCGAGGCTGCCCGACGCCGCGCTCGACGCGTCGGCGCGGCGGATCCTCGAGGTCGCGCTGCGGCTGTTCGCGATGCACGGCTTTCACGGCACGTCGATGCGCGATCTCGCGAAGGCGCTCGAGATCCAGCCGAGCGCGCTGTACGCGACGTTCCCGTCCAAGGACCACCTGCTCGGCGAGCTCGTGCGCATCGGTCACGAGGTCCACCTGCGCGAGCTGCGCGCCGCGCTGCTCGCGGCCGGCAGCGATCCGCGCGACCAGCTGCGCGCCGTCGTCCGCGCGAACGCGCGGTTCCACGCGACCTACCCTCACCTCGCGCTGGTCGTCAACGACGAGCTGCACGTGCTGCCCGAGGCGCTCGCCGCGCCCGGCCTCGCGCTGCGCCGGCAGGGCCTCGCGCTGCTCGCCGAGATCCTCGTGCGCGGCGTCGAGCTGAAGCGGTTCGCGATCATCGAGCCGAGCGTCACGATCGCGGCGATCGGCGCGATGTCGCTGCGCATCCCGTACTGGTACCGCGCGAGCGAGCTCGCGATCGACGCGCTCGCCGACGCGCAGGCCGAGCTCGCGCTGCGCATCGTGGGAGCGGCCGCGTGAGGAACTACGGCGGGCGCGCGCTGCTCGCGGTGATCTGCGCGTGCGGCAGCCCGCACGGCGGCTCGTCCGATGGCGCGGCGGGGGGCGCGCGCTGCACCGAGAGCGGCGCGACGCTGACGTGCACCAGCCACGCGGTGACGGTCGGCGGCCGCACGGTGACGTACGAGGTACCGCTCGGCGTACCGCCGGCTGCGGGCTGGCCGGCCGTCGTCTACTACCAGGGCTCGTTCATCGCCGGCTCCCACGCGTTCGCGGCGACGATGGGCGATCAGTTCGGCCAGTACGAGCTGACCGCGACGGTCGCCGCGCTGCTCGGCGACGGCTACGCGGTGATCGCGCCGAACGCGCTCGGCGACGGCAGCATGTTCTGGCAGACGAACGTGCCGCCGTACGCGACGAGCTGGGCGGGCTGCGACGACGACGTGTTCGTGCACGCGCTGCTCGCCGCGATGGCCGGCGGCACGTTCGGGCCGCTCGACGCCGGCCGCACGTACGCGATGGGCATCTCGAGCGGCGGCTTCATGACGAGCCGCATGGCGGTCAGCTACGACGGCACGTTCCGCGCGCTCGCGATCGCGTCCGCCTCCTACGCGACGTGCAGCAACACGTGCAGCGTGCCGGCGCTGCCGGCCGACCACCCACCGACGCTGTTCCTCCACGGCGGCTCCGATCAGATCGTCCCCGAGTCCGCGATGACGCCCTACCACGACGCGCTCGTCGCCGCCGGCCGCGTCACCGACACGATCATCGATCCCTCCGCCGGCCACGAGTGGCTGCCGGAGAGCAAGACCGCCATCCCCGCCTGGTTCGACACCCACTAGGGGACGCTTTCTCCTTTTTCAACCGAGCTCGGCGGCCGCCCCAACAACATCGCAGACCTACCTGGGGACGCTTTCTCCTTCTTCACCTCTCGACGTATCGCGTCCGGATCCCGGACGCAGACGCCCTCGTGGAGCGTCAGGTTGAAGAAGGAGAAAGCGTCCCCACGTAAGGCTGTGAAAGTACTCGGCGCGTGTCGGACGCTGGTTGAAGAAGGAGAA
>JBLMXA010000314.1:0-5402 GCA_050257515.1 Acidobacteriota bacterium
CGCGCTCGCCGTGGCGCTTAGAGAGCTTGCGGACGCGGATCACGCGCGAGCCTCCTCTCGAGCCGGCGCGCCAGCTCCGACAGCGGGAAGCTGAGCGCGAGGTAGAGCGCGGCGCACGCCAGGCCGGGGATCAGCCAGCCGCGCATGTCGACCGCCGCGATCGTCATCCGCTTCGTCAGCTCGATCACGGTGATCACGCTGACCAGCGAGGAGTCCTTGAGCAGCGACACGAAGTCGTTCGTCATCGGCGGCAGCGCGAGGCGCAGCGCCTGCGGCAGCAGCACGTGGCGGAGCACCTGCGCGCCGGACAGGCCGAGCGCCTTGCCCGCCTCGGTCTGGCCGCGCGGGATCGCGAGCAGCGCGCCGCGATAGACCTCGGCCTCGTACGCGGCGTAGTTGAGGCCGAGGCCGATCACCGCGGCCTGCACGGGCCCCAGGTGGATGTACGACGACAGCCCGTAGTAGAGGACGTACAGCTGGAGCAGCACCGGCGTGCCGCGGAACAGCTCGATGTACGCGCGGCACGCGCCCGCCGTGACGCGGCCGCCGTACACGCGGCCGATCGCGAGCAGCGCGCCGAGCGGCACCGCGATCAAGAACGCGAGCACGGTGAGCAGCAGCGTGACGCCGGCCGCGGTGACGAACTGCCACAGCATGTCGCCGTCGAACACGCGGCCCTCGGTCGCCGTCGCGGTGACCGCGAGGGTCTCCCGCTGGCGGTCGTCCCACAGGTTTGCCTTGCGCAGGATCCGCTCGAGCTCGCCGTCGGCGCGCATCGCGGCGAGCGCGTCGTCGATCGCCTTGCCGAGCGCGCGGTCGTTCTTGCGCATCGCGATCGCGTAGGTGCCGCGCGCGACGTCGGGCGTGACGCACTTGAGCTCCGGGTGCTTCTGCGTGCAGCCGTAGCGATCGGCGATGATGTTGTCGAGCAGCACGGCGTCGAGCCGGCCGTTCGACAGGTCGTCGTAGGGCTCCTGGTTGCCCTCGTACACGACCATCTGGATCGACGGCATCATGCGCAGGATGTCGAACGCGAACGTCTGGTTGAGCGTGCCGACGCGCTTGCCGGCGAGCTCGAAGATCGAGCGCACCTGGCTGTCGGCGCGCACCGCGAGCGTCTCGGCGTAGACGTAGTACGGCGCGGACAGCAGCGCGCGCTCGCGGCGATCGGCGGTCGCCTCGAGCCCGTTCATCGCGATGTCGAAGTCGCCGCGCTCGAGCGACGGGATCAGGTTCGACCACGCGAACGGCACGAGCCGGGCCTTGACGCCGAGCCGGCGCGCGAGCGCGTCCATGATGTCGACCTCGAAGCCGATGACGTGGCTCGGGTTCGCCGGATCTTCGTAGACGTACGGCTCGCCGCCCTGGAGGTCGGCGCCCCACGTGATCTCGCCGCGCTCGTGGATCTTCGCGAGCGTGTCGCCGGCGTGGTCGCCGCCGGAGCAGGCGACGACCGCGAGCGTTAACACAAGTACGCGTTGCAGCCGCGACACCGCGTGCCACCTTACTACGAAGGTGGGTGCCCGCTGCTGTCTCCTCGTCTTGCTCGCCTCGGCTCGGGCGTTCGCCGATCCGGCGGCCGAGGTCAACCGCTACCGCGCGGCGGCCGGGCTGCCCGAGGTGAAGGTCGACGCGAGGCTGTCGGCCGGCTGCGCGAAGCACGCCGACTACCTGCGCCGCAACTTCGGCTCGCCCGCGATCGCCGGGCTCGCCGCGCACCGGGAGCAGGCCGAGCTGCCCGGCGCGACGCGCGACGGCGCCGACTGCGGCAAGAACGCCGACCTGTTCGTCGGCGTCGCCGATCTCGACAAGGCCGTCGACGGCTTCATGGCCGGCATCTACCACCGCCGGCCGGTGCTCGATCCGGGGCTCGCGGTGATCGGCATCGGCACGGCGAAGCTGCCCGACGGCAACTTCGTGCTCGCGATCCGGTTGTCGGCCGGCACCGGAGGCGCGAGCGCGTGGCCCGTCGCCTACCCGGCCGATCACCAGCACGACGTGCCGCGCGAGTACGGCAACGAGATCCCGAACCCGGTGCCCGGCGGCGGCGCGGCCGGCTATCCGATCACGCTGCAGTTCCCGCCGTTCGATCGCGTGACGAACGTCCGCGCGTCGCTCGTCGACGCGAGGGGCCGCGCGCTCGCGATCCACCTGTCCGATCCCGAGCACCCGGCGACGTCGTTCCCGCAGAGCGGC
Source organism: Acidobacteriota bacterium (assembly GCA_050257515.1). Lineage (GTDB taxonomy): Bacteria > Myxococcota_A > Polyangia > Haliangiales > Haliangiaceae > JABFXX01. Next base: position 2,197 of record JBLMXA010000314.1, read on the forward strand.
GTCGTGTCGGTGATCCCCAGGCAACGGCTCGCGCCGGCGACGACCTATACCGTCGCGATCGACGCGACCTGGAAGGGCAAGCGCGGCAGCTGGAAGTGGAGCTTCACGACGCTCGCGCTCCACCAGCTCGATGCCGGCGACCGCGCGGCCATCCGCGCCGCGCTCGGCGTGCCGAGCCTGGTGCGCGGCACGGTCACCCACGCCGGCACGATCGCGGGCGCGACGTTCCTGCAGCTCGGCAAGGGAGAGCCGATGCTGAGCGTGATCGTCCCCACGGCGGTGTGGAAGCAGGTCGGCGGCGCACCTTCTGCGTACGAGGGCAAGACCGTCGAGGTCGACGCAACCCCGCAGCTCGTCGACGGCAAGTACCTCAACCTCCCGATCGCTACCCGACAGCAGCTGCGCCTCGTGCGCTAGCGGCGGTATCGTGGCTCCATGCAAGGCATCATCGGCTGGGCCTCGTTCAGCGACATGCAGGCGACGATGTACAGCGCGGTGATGAGCATGCCGCAGGGGTCCGCCATCGGCACCACGACGACGTTCAAGTGCCTGGATACGACGACCGATCCGATGCCGGCGGGCGACAGCTTCACGACCGCGCCGGCGATCCCGAATCCGACGTACAGCGCCACGCTCACGCTCGTCGCGAAATAGTGCAGTAAACTAGCGGCATGGATCTGGCGCGCATGCTCGACAAGTGCGTCCGCGATCAATGGTCGATCGACGATCTCGACTGGTCGCAACCGCCGCCGCAGATGCCGCGCGACAAGGAAGAGGCGGTCTGCCAGTACTTCACGGACATGGCGCAGATCGAGCTGCTCGCCGGCGCGCTGTTCGAGGTCCAGCGCGGCAGCGCGACCGATCCGACGCTCAAGAAGATCTTCTCGACGTTCGTCGCCGACGAGAAGCGCCACTCGGCGGTCGCGGCGCGGCTCGCGCAGTACTACGACGTCCATCACTATCGCGCGTACACGGAGAGCGAGGCGCTCGCGAAGTTCCGCCCGCACTTCATCGAGCTCGTCCGCCATGCGTCGCCCGAGATCGCGAACGCGTACATCACGAGCGGCGAGCTGATCCTCGACGTCGCGCTGCTGCGCTCGCTCGACGACTACGTCGCCGATCAGATGAGCCACCAGGCGATGCACCTGATCAACCGCGACGAGTCGCGCCACATCGCGATCGACTTCCACATGACCGAGACCTACTGCTCCGACGAGCACCTCGCGAAGCTGCGCGCGCGCCCGCGCCCGCCGGTCCGCGAGATCGCGCGCGGCGTGAAGGCGCTCGCGGTGATGATGTGGCACGCCAAGCCGTTCCTGCAGCAGGTGTTCCTCGCGCCGATGGATCGCACCGATCCGACCGGCCGCCGCGTGCAGGAGGCGTTCAAGCGCATCCAGCTCGTGCTGCGCAAGCCGACCGTGTCGCGCACGCCGTGGTCGAAGATGATGATCGGCTTCCAGGACCTCTACAACCGGCCGGTGATCGGCAAGATCTTCGGCAAGGTCCTGCTGCGCGCGCTCGGCGCCGAGGATCGCGCGGCGCGCATCCTCTACACCCCGGACGAGCTGGCGCGCGCCAAGCGGATGAGCTTCGACGAGCTCGCCGACGAGGCGCTCGCGGTGAAGTACTCGTGACGTGATGCTGCCCGCCGGCCTGCGCGCACGCCTCGAGGAGCTGTTCCCGGGCGAGCGCGTGGTCAGCGCGAGCGCGCTGCGCGACGACGAGAGCGCGGGCGAGGAGATGAAGGCGCTCGGCTACGGCCGGCCGCTGAAGATCGAGCTCGCGAGCGGCCGGCGCGTCGTGTTCCACATGCTGCGCGCCGACGACTTCGGCCACGACCGCCGCGCCGATCGCGTCGGCAACCTGCTGCTCGCGTACGACACGTTCGGGCACATCCCGCGGCACGCGCCGGCGCTCGACATGGGAGTCGTGCGCGGCGACGGCGCGCTGGTGTCGCTCGCCGGCACCGGCGAGCCGTACATGATCAGCGGCTGGGTCGACGGCACGCTGTACGCCGACGAGCTGCGCGCGGGCGGCGAGCCGGCGCACGCGGCGGCGCTCGCCCGGCTGCTGCTCGAGATCCACGCGCAGCCCGGCTCGCACCCCGGCGCCTACACGCGCGCGATCCGCGACCTGCTCGGCCACGGCGAGGGGATCTTCGGCCTCGTCGACAGCTACGAGGGTGACGCCGTGCCGCCGGCGCGGCTGCGCGCGCTCGAGGAGGCGTGCCTGGCGTGGCGCTGGAAGCTGCGCGGCCAGACGCATCGCCTCCGCCGCACGCACGGCGACTTCCACCCGTTCAACATCCTGTTCGACGCCGCGGGCCAGCCGCAGCTGCTCGACACCAGCCGCGGCAGCGAGGGCGATCCGGCGGACGACGTCGCGTGCATCGCGATCAACTTCGTGTTCTTCCGCGCGCGAACGTCGTGGGACGCGTTCTGGTCGACCTACCTCGCGGGCGATCGCGTCGACGTGTGCGCCGCGGTCGCGCCGTTCTTCGCGTGGCGCGCGCTCGTGCTCGCCAGCCCCAAGTGGTACCCGCACCTGTCGGCGGGCGATCGCGAGCGCATCCTCGGGTTTGCCGAGCGCGCGCTCGGGGCGCCGCGGTTCGATCCACACGCGAGCTGGCCGCCATGACCGGCGTCGTCGCGTGGTTCACCGGGCTCCCCTCGAGCGGCAAGTCGACGCTCGCGGCGGAGGTCGCCGGCGAGCTGCGGCTGCGCGGCATCGAGGCGGTGACGCTCGACAGCGACGAGCTGCGCGCCGCGCTCGTGCCGCCGCTCGGCTACGACGAGCCCTCGCGCGCCCATCTCTACGCCACGCTCGCGCGGCTCGCCGCGCTGATCGCGCGCCAGGGCCACCTCGTGCTCGTGCCGGCGACCGCCCATCGCCGCGTGTTCCGCGACGCCGCGCGCGGCCTCGCCCCGGCGTTCGTCGAGATCTTCGTCGACACGCCGCTCGACGAGTGCCGCCGGCGCGACACCAAGGGCCTCTACGCCGCGCACGTCGCCCAGGCGCCCGGCGCGGGCGTCGAGTACGAGCGCCCGGTCGCGCCCGATCACGTCGTCCGCCCCGGCGACGCCGACGCCGCCGCGCGCATCGCCGCCTCGCTCGCAGACCTCCTCCCCTAGGGGACGCCTTCTCCTTCTTCAACCTCGCTTCCGCGCTCGCGCTGAAAAATCACCGCGTTACCTGGGGACGCTTTC
>JBLMXA010000315.1:0-6987 GCA_050257515.1 Acidobacteriota bacterium
CGCCGATCGCTTCATTCCGGGCCTGCGCGACCTCGTCGCCGCCGTCAAGGAAGCGTCGGGCGGCGAGACGCTGCTGTTCATCCAGCTGATCGACTTCTTGGCGATTCGTCGCCGGCCCCCGCGCGACAAGTTCTTCGCGCGTTTTCTGGCGCTGACGCCGCGCCACCGCGATGCGCTCGCTGCACTCGGCGACGGGACCGCGCTGACCTGCGGCGATGACGAGCTGCGCGGCAAGCTGGCGGCGCTCCCCGACAGCGATCTCCAGTACGTGCTGACCGAGCGCCAGCTCGAGGATCTCGAGTACGGCTACCGCGAGCGCGTCACCGACACGCACCTTCCGCACATCGCCGAGCTGCCACGCGTGCTGCCGCCGCTGTTCGCCGACGCCGCCGGCCGCGCGATGGCCGCCGGCTTCGACGGCGTCGAGCTGCACTTCGCGCACGCGTACACGATGGCGTCGTTCCTGTCGGCGCTCAACACGCGCGACGATGGCTACGGCGGCCCGCGCGAGCAGCGCGTGCGGCTGCCGCTCGAGGTCGTCGCCGCGGTGCGCGCGCGCGTCGAGGGCCGCGGCGTCGTCGGCTGCCGCTACCTCGGCGACGACGTGATCGAAGGCGGCAACCGCGTCGAGGATGCCGCGTGGTTCGGCGTCGAGCTCGCGCGCGCGGGCCTCGAGTTCCTGTCGATCTCGAAGGGCGGCAAGTTCGAGGACGCGAAGCAGCCGAAGGTCGGCTGGTCGTCGTACCCGTACACCGGCCGCTCCGGCTACGAGTGCATGCCGACGATCTTCAGCGACGCGCGCGGGCCGTTCGGCCGCAACGTGCCGCTCGCGGCGCGGATCCGCGCCGCGGTGCGGGCCGCGGGCCTCCAGACGCCGGTCGTCACCGCCGGCGGCATCCACGACTTCGAGCAGGCGGAGGCGGTGCTGGCGCGCGGCGAAGCCGACCTCATCGCGTCCGCGCGCCAGACGCTCGCCGATCCCGACTGGTTCTTGAAGATGCGGCTCGGGCGCGGCGCCGACATCCGGCGCTGCGCGTTCACGAACTACTGCGAGGGCCTCGACCAGAAGCACCAGCAGGTCACGTGCAAGCTGTGGGACCGGGTCGAGCTCGACGAGCCCGACGTCAAGCTCGACGTCGAGGGCAAGCGCCGGCTCGTCGCGCCGCGCTGGCGGCGCTAGCTCTTCGACCGCCCACCGTGGCTGCGGCGTCCGCCCTTGCGGCTCGACGACTTGCTGCGCTTCTTGCCGCGTCCGCTGCCGCTCTTCTTGCCGCCGCTGTCCTGCTTGTTGACCGTCGCGTAGCCGATCTGCGCGGCGCGTTTGCTCGAATAGCCGCGCTTCTTGGCCCCCTCTTCGATGTGGTGCGCCTGGCGCTTCTGCTTGCTCGTGTACTTCGACTTGCTGCCTCGTGGCATGAGATTCCCTCCTTGCGCGCCGCGTGATGCGAAGCGCGTGCCCGTCGGCGTTTCGCCGATGGAATGAGGCTTGCTGCGTTTCGCAACATGAACAAATTTCGGCGGACGTTAGGCGCGTCCACGCTCGTGCACGACAGGGTCGTCAATCTCAGCGGCCAGGAGCTCGGCACGATCGAGGAGCTCATGATCGACGTCACGACGGGCCGCGTCGCCTACGCGGTGCTGTCGTTCGGTGGATTCATGGGGATCGGCAACAAGCTGTTCGCGCTCCCGTGGTCGGCGCTCACCGTAGACGAGGCGAAGAAGCGCTTCGTCGTCAACGTGACGAGGGAATCACTCGAGCGCATGCCGGGATTCGACAAAGAGCACTGGCCCGACCTCAACGATCTCGAGTACGCGACCGGCGTGTACCGCCAGTGGGGCGCGACTCCGTACTGGACCTGACGCAACGAGGGTCGGCCGCTTCGCGACACTCCCTCGGACCAGGGAGAGCCCGTCCTCGCTTCGCTGCGGGCGGGCTGCAATGTTCTGCCCTCGGTCGCCGACCGCGCGCGAGCGCACGTCGTGCGAGCGCCTCGGGCGCCCGCGCACGCAGCGATCACGGCGTTGCCGCGCCGCGATCCGGCGCGCGATCGGTGACCTCGAGGATGCCTTCCTGACGGGCGCAGTGAGCGCTGCAGAAGTACTGGCCGCGCGCCTCCATACCGTGGCCGATGATCGCCACCTTGCAGTGCCTGCAACGCGGCGCGAGGGCGTGGATCGCGCACGCGAACGAGTCGAACGTGTGCGAGGTGCCTCCGATCATGACCTCGAAGGCCTTGTCGTAGGTGTTTCCGCAGCTCTCGCAGCTCTTCGCGCTCTTCATCGGGCCCGGGGACTGCAAGCATCGATCCGCCATGAGGCGTTCTTCGAGATTGCGGTTGGCGGTGATCGGACAGGGGCACTTCGCCCAGGTCGCGGTACTCCCGGCGATCGAGCAGCTCGACGATGTCGAGCTGACGGCACTGGTTTCGGGATCGCGGCACAAGCTCGAGGAGCTCGGCGAGCAGTACGGCGTGCGGACGCTGTGCTTGTACGACGAGCTCGACGAGCTGCTCGCGAGCGATCGCGTCGACGCGGTGTACATCGCGGTGCCCAACGATCTCCATGCGGAGCTCACGCTGGTCGCGGCACGCCACGGCATTCACGTGGTCTGCGAGAAGCCGATGGCACCGACCGAGCACGAGTGCATGCAGATGATCCGCTCGTGCGAGCAACGCGGCGTGAAGCTGATGATCGCGTACCGGCTGCACTTCCAGACCGCGAACCTCGTCGCGATCGAGATCGCGCGGGGCGGCGAGCTCGGCGTGCCGCGCATCTTCAGCTCGGTGTTCTCGCTGCAGGTGCGCGATGGCAACACGCGCGTGCAGCCGCGGCGCGGCGCCGGGCCGCTCTACGATCTCGGCACCTATTGCGTGAACGCGGCGCGCTACCTGTTCCGCGCCGAGCCGATCGAGGTGCTCGCGATGAGGCTCGCGGGCAAGCAGGATCCGCGGTTCGCGAATGCCGAGGAGGCGTACGCGGCGACGCTGCGGTTTCCCGACGATCGCGTCGCGCAGTTCACGTGCAGCTTCGGCGCGACGGATCGCTCGCATTACGAGATCGTCGGCACCGACGGCATCCTCACGCTCGACAACGCCTACGAGTACGCCGGCGAGATGAAGATGACGGTCCTTAGCAAACACGGCGACAAGGAGCGCACGTTCCCCAAGCGCGATCAGGTCGCCGCCGAGATCGAGTACTTCGCGCGCTGCGTGCGCGACGACGTCGAGCCGGAGCCGAGCGGCTGGGAGGGGCTCGAGGACGTCCGCATCCTGCAGGCGATCCAGTCATCGGCGCGGTTCGGCCGCGCCGTGCCGATCGATCCGATGTCCCGGCCGAAGCGCCCCGATCTCGGCCAGGAGATCCAGATCCCGCCGCACGACAAGCCGAGGCTCGTCGACGTGCAGAGCGGGTCGAAGTGACCGCGTGAGTTGCCGTAAGCTCGCCCGGTGCTGCTTCCGACCTACTACCTCTACGTGCTCGGCGGTACGAGCGTCGTGCTCGCGATCCTCGGGCTTGCACTCGGTCAGAAGCGTAAGGGCGTGCGCTACGCCGGCCTCGGTCTCGGCGGCATCGTCGCGCTGGTGTCGATCTATCTATTCGTGGCGACGGGACGCGCGATCGTGATCTCGGGCAGTCGCCCGAACATCGCGGTCGCTCACGTCGCGGTGTACGGCACGCCGAAGGTGACGAACATCGCCGCGCTCACGACCGATCCGTCGCAGACGAAGCTGTGGGTGATCAACCAGACGAGCGACGTCGTGCTCGAGATCCGCACCGCCTACTACAGCAAGGACGGCCGCGATCCCACCGCGGGCTTCGGCAGCGACCCAGAGGCCGTCACGATCCCGCCCGATACCGCGCAGGCGATCGAGAGCGAGATCGATCAGATCGGCCCCGAGGACGAGTTCCCGAAGACCATCGACTCGAGGCAGGACTTCGACGGTCGTACGTGGCTCACCTGGTGAGCATCGATGCCGCGCACGTCGCGCTGATCGCCGCGGCCGCCGTCGCCGGCGGCATCGCGAACGCGATCGCGGGCGGCGGCAGCCTGCTGACGTTCCCGGCGCTCGTCGCGAGCGGGGTCCCGGCGGTGATCGCGAGCCTCACCAACACGGTCGCGATGTGCCCGGGGTATCTCGGCGCGACGTTCGCGCAGCGCAAGGAGCTCGCCGGGCAGGGGCGGCGAGCCGCGATCATCCTGCCCGCGGGCGCGCTCGGCGGCGTCGCGGGCGCGCTGCTGCTCTTGCACACGAGCGCGCGCGCGTTCGACGTGATCGTGCCGTTCCTGCTCGTGTTCGCGGCGGCGCTGCTCGCGCTCGGCGACCGGCTGCGCGCGCGGCTCGGCAAGCACGTGACGCGCGAGGCGTGGGGCGCGCTGCCGGTCGGGCTCGCCGCGATCTACGGCGGCTACTTCGGTGCCGGGCTCGGCGTGATCGTGCTCGCCGCGCTCGCGGTCGTGCTCGACGATTCGCTCGTGCGCATCAACGCGCTCAAGCAGGCGATCTCGCTCGCCGTCAACGTCGCCGCCGCGCTGGTGTTCGTGTGGTCGGGCGAGGTCGACTGGATCGCGGCGCTCGCGATGGCCGCGGGCTCGCTCGCCGGCGGCGTGATCGGCGGGGCGATCGCGTCGCGAGTGTCGCCGCGCGCGCTCAGGATCGTCGTCGTCACGATCGCGCTCGCGGTCGCCGCGTACTACTTCACGAGACTCTAGCGTCGAGCGCGCGCTCGATGCGCTCGAGGTGCGCGTGGTTCTCGGCGCGCATCTCGCCGAGCTCGCGCAGCAAGGTCTCGATGTTGACCTCGTTCTTGAGGTTGACCTTGAAGTCGGTCTCCGCCTGCGCGCGGTCCTTGATCGCCGATCGGTTCTGGCTCATGACGATCAGCGGACCCTGTAGCGCGACGAGGATCGCGAGCAGCAGGTTGAAGAACACGTACGGGTAGGGATCGAAGCCGTTCTCCGTGATCGCGGCCGAGTTGATCCCGAACCACGCGCCGGAGACGCCGAGCAGGAGCAGGATGAACGCCCAGCTGCCGTTGAGCTCGGCGACCTTGTCGGCGAGCTTCTGGCTCCAGGTCAGCTTGCTCTCGAGCTCTTGCACCGCGTTCTTCGCGGCGCGCTGCGACAGCATGTCGTTCGTCTCGCGCAGCCGCGTCGACAGCGTGCGGAGCAGCTGCATCGCCGCGTGCGGGCGCGTCGTCAGGTAGCGCTCGAGCGTGCCGCGATCGAGCTCGAGCAGCAGGGCGTCGGTCGTCGCGAGCGCGCTCGCCGAGCGCGGCTTGTCGTCGAACAGCGCGAGCTCGCCAAAGTACTCGCCGTCGGTGACGTCCTTGAGCGAGATCCGCCGCGACGCCTCGCCGGGCAGGAAGATGTTCACGTGCCCCCTCGCGATGATGAACATCGACGTGCCCGTGTCGCCCTGGTTCATGATGATCTGTCCGGCGCCGAACTTGCGTTCCGCGAGGTTCCCCGCGAGCGCGGTGAGGTCCTCCTTGGCCAGACCGTCGAACATGGGGATCCGGGCCAGCAGCGACGAATGATCCATTCTTCGTCGATATCACATCACGCGTAGTAGGATCGCGTCATGACGGTGGACGACGCGGTCGCCCTGATCCAGCGCGCGGCGCGGGAGCCGGCGACCGTCGAGGCGGACCCCGTCGAGCAGGCCGCGCTCGAGGGGGCCGTCCGCGAGCTCGCGGTGCACGAGCTCGCGATGCTGTGGCAGCGGTTCCTGCCGCACGTCCAGAACGTCCTCGACCGCCGCGGCGACGGCGCCGTGGCAGAACGCCTCGTGCGCGCGCTGTTCCGCGGCGCGCGCGATGCCCGGCCATCTCCGCTCGTGGCCGAGCCACGGCTCGTCGATCTCGCGGCGCGGCTGCGCCATCACGATGGCGTCGGCGAGGACGCGCGCTCGCTGCTCGCGGTGGCGCCGCACGCGCTCGCGGTCGTCGCGGTCGGGCGCTACCCGCACGAGCCCGTGCTGCCGCGCGTGCCGCTCCCCGAGCCGCGCGACTTCCTCGCGCGCTACACCGGCGGCGACCGCAGCGTGTGGAACGAGCTCGTCGAGCACGCGGTCGCGATCGCGCAGCACGCGGAGCTGCGCGAGGAGGCGCTCGCGGTCGCCGGCGAGCTGATGAAGCGGGTGCGCCACAACGCCGACGCGGTGCGCGGCGTGCTGCGCGAGGCCGGCGCGCGCCTCGACGACGAGTGTGCGCCCGCGTCCGACGACGAGCTCGCGCGCGTCACCGAGCTCGCCGGGCCGCTGCCGCTCGCGCTCGACGCGTTCTGGCGCGTCGTCGGCTCGATCTCGCTCGCACCGGCGGATGCGCGTGCGCTCGAGGAGGACGGGATCCAGCTCGCCGCGCTCGGCCCGCTCGTCGTCCACGGCACGCGCGAGCTCGGCGGCGCGCTCGATCGCCACGAGCGCGCGATCGCGGCGTCGCACAAGGAGATCGTCGGGCCGCTCGCGCTCGAGCTGCTCGCCGGCCCGCAGGCGGCGACCGTCGAGCTGCCGCCGCCGACCCCGGCCGACGCCGTCGATCCGCGGGTGTCTCGCGGCCGCCACCGCCTGCGCTTCGTCGAGTACCTGCGCTACGCGTTCCGGTGGGGAGGCTTCGGCGTGCTCGAGGTCGCGCACCGGCCGATCGAGCACGTCGCCGGCGCCGATCGCGTCGCGTTCGCGCGCGTCACCGGCGAGTGGGGGCCCGCGGCCGACCGGCTGCTCGCGAAGCTACGCGCGAACCTCGTCGACTTCTAGCTCACTTGACGTGGGTGACATGCACGGTGTGCGCGTCGGCGATCGCGGCGAGCGCGATCGCGGCGAGCCCGACGTTCATGCCGACGTAGTAGAGGCCGGTGAAGATCGCGCAGCCGGTGTTCGGTTCCGGCCCGGGCAGCGCGATCGTCGCGGTACCGCCGGCCGGCACGATGACGTCGTGATCGCTGATCGCGCCGCGCTCGCAGTTGCCGCCGGTCGCAACGCGCACGTG
>JBLMXA010000316.1:0-6004 GCA_050257515.1 Acidobacteriota bacterium
TCGAACGCGATCCGGTGCATGTAGGGGTGCAGCGCGAACGTCGAGCCGCGTGGCATCGTGGCGAGCGCGGTGTCGGCGACCTCGCGCATCAGCGGCGCGAACGCCTTCAGCACGTCACCGCGGAAGCGCGGCAAGAGCAGCCGGCGCCGGCGCAGGTGCGCGGACCCATCGAGCAGCAGCGTTGACGAGCTGCCGAGGATCTTGCCGAAGATGGCGATCTTGGCCTCGCCGGCGGCGAGCGTATCGTCGCCCGCCGTGTACACCTCCTTCGCCAGCTCGGGCGTGCACACCATCACCATCCCGTGTGGAGTGAGGCGGATCGAGAACACGTCTCCGTACCTGCGCTGGCAGGCGCGGAGGTACCCGATCGGGTCGCGGAGGTACCTTATCCGCTGCACGAGAGCCGGATCTGACGGGCCGGGCAGGCGCCGCGATTGTGTCATGGAGGCCAACAATACCTGTATGATTCCCGATAGGGATGCCCGACACGACCGCGCAGCCAACGGGGCCGCTCGTGCTGTACGTGGACGACGAGCGCGGCAACCGCGTCGTCTTCGAGCAGTCGCTCGCGCCCGAGTTCAACATCCAGACCGTCGCGGACGGGCCGGCGGCGCTCGAGGTGCTCGAGCACCGCAACGACGTGGCGGTGGTGGTCACCGACATGCGCATGCCGAAGATGTCGGGCGAGGACCTGCTCCGGATCGTCAAGGAGAAGTACCCGCGCACCGTGCGCATCGTGCTGACGGCGTACTCCGACATCGATCCGATCCTGCGCGCGATCAACGAGGGGCTCGTCGCGCGCTACATCATCAAGCCGTGGCAGCGCGCGGAGGTCGTCCAGGTCCTGCGCTGGGGCGTCGAGGCGTGGAACTTCGGCAAGGATGCGGTCGAGCTGCAGCGCCGGCTGATCGAGACCGAGCGGCTCGCGACGATCGGACGGTTCGCGAGCATGTTCGTCCACGATCTGCGCACGCCGCTCAGCTCGGCGCTGCTCAACCTCGGCATGATCGGCGACCAGATCGTGCCGCAGCTGCGCGACGCGATCGCCGATGCCGATACGGATCTCGAGCCGAGCCTCGGCGACCAGCTGACGTCGATCGTCGACGAGCTCGAGCGGTCGCACCACCAGATCGATCAAGCGCTGGCGACGCTCAAGGACTTCCTGTCCGCGATGAACGCGTTCGCGAAGGGCACCAGGCAGGCGGGGCCGGTCGAGACCGATCCGCTGCCGATCGTCCGTCACGCGATGTCGGTGTGCCAGAGCCTCGCGCTGAAGCTGCACGCGCAGATCGACTACCGCGGGCCGAACCAGCTGCCGCACGTGCGGATGTCGCCGACCGAGCTGACGCAGGTGCTGATCAACGTGCTCGCGAACGGCGCCCAGGCGGTCGCGGCGCGCGGGCTGGCGAACGGCTACGTGTCGATCGAGGCGCACCCGCACGGCCACGAGCTTGAGCTGCGAGTCCACGACGAGGGCGTCGGCATGCCGCCCGAGGTGCTGAGCCGCGTCGGCACGCCGTTCTTCACGACGCGCAGCGAGGGCACCGGCCTGGGGATCGCGCAGTGCCAGCGGCTCATCGGCACCGCGGGTGGCCGGCTGCAGATCGAGAGCGAGCCCGGCGTCGGCACGACCGTCACGATCATTCTGCCGACGGCGGCGTGACACCGGGCGGGCCCTCCGGCAGCTGGAGCTTCGGCGGCAGGCCCTGCGGGAACCGCGCCCACCGCGCGATCTCGTCCCACCCCGTCGCGGGGTAGTGGAGGATCACGTGGTGGCTCTCCGCGGCGTTCGTGATCGTCGACGACAGCACCCAGATCGGCAAGCTGAACACGAGGAAGTAGCCGTGGCTCGCCGTCGACAGCGAGCCGAGCAGGCCCCACGCTCCGAACCCGCCGGCCTCGTACTCGTAGAGCGCCGCGTCGGTCACCGCCGCGCGCTTGACCCAGTGCAGGTGGCCGCCGGCGGCCGGCAGCAGGTACACGCGCTCGGCATCGAGCGCGATCAGCTCGCCCGACACCTCCTGGCGATCGGCCGTGTGGATCACGATCCAGCCGCCGTAGGCCTGGCTGGCCATCTGCTCCGGCGATGGCGAGCGCGGATCGGGGTTCGCCGCGCACGCGGCGAGCGCGACGATCGCGAGATCACGGGCGCGCATAGCGGCTCCTCCAGAACATCTGCTCGGCGCCGGCCTCGACGCGCTTGAACGCCGGCGCGAGCTCGCGGAGCGCGCCGTCGGGATCGGCGAGCATGCGCAGCGCCGCGAGCGGCCGCTCCTCGCGCAGCCACTCGGCGCGCATCCACTCGAGGTAATAGCCACGGCTGTCGAGGAACAGCTCGTAGTCGTGGCCGGGCGGCAGGTCGTACGCGAGCTCGTACGAGTCGCCCGGCAACGTGACGATCGGGAAGTTCGTCGCCGGGATGCGGTGGCCGGCGTACTCGCGACCGAGGGTGCCGCGGAGGTGCGACGGCGCGATGCGCACCGGCGTGGCCTCGCCGGCGATCCGCGCGAGCGCGACGTAGTCGATGCGCCAGCCGCCTTGCGGCATGCGCAGCCGCACGTGCTGGCCGGTCGTGCCCGGTGGCAGCAGCACGAGGTGGACGTCGGTCGCCAGCGGACCGGTCTCGTGCAGCTCGCCGACCGTGCGCCACTCGCCGTCCTGCTCGAGCTGGACCTCGATGCCGCCGATCAGCCGCTCGAGCGCGCGCCCGCCGGCCTTCGCGAGCGGGTTGCCGCGATCGAGCGCGGCGAGCCAGCTGCCCGCGGTCGTGCCGAGGTAGGCGAGGCCCTGGTAGAGCAGGAACGTCGTGACGAGCGACTGGCGCGCGCCGATCACGACGCCGGTGCGGCCGGCGACCGCCGGGAACGCGAGGTCGATCGTCTCGCGCGTCGCGAGATCGTCCGGGTCGGTCGTGCTGGTGCGCTCGCTGCCGTCGAGCGCGCGCACGCGGGCCAGGCAGTCCCCTTCGCTCGCCGTGCACGCCTCCGGCGCCGCGAGCGACGGTGCGAGCCACAGCCGGTCCTCGGTCGCGAGCACGCGGCCACCCGGCGGGCGCGGCACGACGAGCAGGTCGGCCTCCTTGACGACGTGGGTCTCGTACGCCTCGTTGGTCATCGTCAGCACGAAGCGGCCGCCGCGGCCGGTCGTACGCCACAGCGCGTCGATGTCGTGGTGCTCGAGCGCCGGCGCGATCGCGTCGGAGAAGCCCTCGGCCTGCAGCACGCTGCGGCCGTCGCGATCGTCGGGGGCGTAGAACGTCGGGCACGAGCCGAAGCACGCCTTCGGGTTCGCGATGCACGCGGCGGTCACCGCGAGCGATGCGACGGTGACGACCGCGAGCGCGGTGACGCCGGGCGAGGTCTCGACGGTGTTGGTCTCGAACAGCGCGACGTCGGCGAGCTGGATCGTCTGCGGTCCGGCGGCGATCAGCTCGCGATCGAGGCCGCGGTGCTCGCCGTCGCCGGTGAGCAGCTGGCCGGGAGCGTCGAGCTGCCAGCGCGTCAGCACGTAGACGTCGCCGTCGCGCATGTGGACCTCGAGGAACGGTGCCCGCTGGTCGACCGTTTGCAGCGACGGCCCGAGCTTGCGGTCGAGGCGGTGGACGCAGCCCGCCGCGAGCGCCGCGATCACCACGAGCATGGACCTGACCATGATCGCGTTCTCGCACGCTCTCCGGGCGGCGAGAACGCGGCGCCTTCTGTTGGCCGCTGTTTGCCGCGGTTGGCGCTAAGCTTCGCGCGTGGACGCCGACCAGGCGAGGCAGACGATCGCGGTCGAGGCGCCGCGCCGGTTGCGGCTCGACGAGCTGCTGCGCGAGCTCGGCGGGCGTGCCGAGGCCGAGGAGCACGCCGACCAGCCGCGCGCGGCCGACATCGGCATCGGCGACATCGTCGACAAGGCGGCCGAGGCCGGGTTCGGCTTCCTGATCGGCGTGCTCACGATCGTCGCGATCCCGTTCGTCGGGCTCTCGACGCCGTTCGGGCTCGCGATCGCGCTCGTCGGCGCCCAGCTCGCGGTCGGCATGGCGCGGCCGTGGCTGCCGGCCCGCGCGCGGCGGCGGCGGCTGACGATGGCGATGCTCGATCGCGTCGTCACGATGCTCGCGCGCCGCACGCGCTGGCTCGCGAAGCTCACGCGGCGCCGCTGGGAGGTCGTGATCGCGCCGCGGCTGGTCGGGCTCGGCGTCGTGTTGCTCGCGCTCGGGCTCGCGCTGCCTCTGCCGATCCCGGGCTCGAACATGGTGTTCCTGATCCCGCTGTTCGTGTACGCGGTCGGCCTGCTCGAGCGCGACGGGCTGTGGATCGCGCTCGGCCACCTCGGCACGCTGATCGACATGACCCTGCTCGTCGTGTTCGGCGCGACCGTGGCGCACGTGCTGGCGCGCGCGTGGCACTGGATCGCCTGATCTGTACCGGTCTGGGACGCGGCCGGGTGCCTCTGTGCTGGTGCCGCGCGAAGCGTCACCGTGGTGATCATGCCGCCGCGGGACAGAGTGTTCGAAGGCAAATTCGCGACAGAGTTTTGTCCGCCGGAACGTGTCAACCGGGGAACAGATCCGAGCATCCTTCGGGTTGGAGGTTCATTCATGCGTCCAGTGCCTGACCGCACGGCCACGCTCGAGCCGCGGGATCCCGTCGACGCGCCGGCGCCGCCGCGGCTCGTCGACCACTCCGGCCGCTACGAGCTCGTGTGCGAGCACGCGCGCGGGGGCCTCGGCCGGATCGTGCGCGCGGTCGACCGCTGGCTCGGCCGCGAGGTCGCGGTCAAGGAGCTGCTGTCGCACGACGCCAGACACCAGGCCCGGCTGCTGCGCGAGGCGTTCATCACCGCCCGCCTCCAGCACCCCGGGATCGTCACGGTCCACGAGGCCGGGCACTGGCCGACCGGCGAGCCCTACTACGTCATGAAGTTCGTCCCCGGCCGCACGCTCAAGGAGCTGTTCGCCGAGCGGACCGCGCTGCGCGAGCGCCTCGCGCTGCTGCCGCACGTGATCGCGCTTGCCGAGGCGATCGGTTACGCGCACGGCGAGGGCGTCATCCACCGCGACGTCAAGCCTTCCAACGTCATCGTCGGCACGTTCGGCGAGACCGTCGTCGTCGACTGGGGCCTCGCGCTCGACGGCAGCGAGGACTTCACCGGCGAGGTCGTCGGAACGCCCGCGTACATGGCGCCCGAGCAGGCGCGCGGCGAGCCGGTGGACGAGCGCGCCGATGTCTACGCGCTCGGCGTGATCCTCTACGAGCTGATCGCCGGCGCCGCCCCGTACGGCAGCACATCGGACGGCGTCCTGGCCCGGGTGGTTGAGGGTCCGCCGCCCGAGCTCGCGGTGCGGGGTGCACCCCGCGAGCTGGTCGCGATCGTCGAGAGGGCGATGGCGCGCGACCGCGAGCTGCGCCATCGCGACGCGCGCGAGCTCGCCGCGGAGCTGCGGCGGTTTCGCGACCGCCAGCGCCCGCACCGCGCCGCGGCGCCGCTGCGCCACCTCGCGGTTGCCGCCGCGGTGGCACTCGGCGGTTTCGGCATGCGCGCGCTGCGCGCGCCGCACGAGACCTGTCCGCCGCCGGCGCAGCATCCCGCGCGCGTCGTCCACGTTCACGCATGGGGCCACGACGTTGCCGTGGCCGAGGAGCCGGCGGCGACGTGTCACGGCACGTAGGACATCGGCTGCGAGGACGCCGGGGTCTCCTTGTGCGCCGGCATCGCAGGCTCGGCCTTCACCTGGGCCGGCGCGGCCTTCGGCTTGTGGATGTTGCGGAGCGTGGTCTGCTGCGAGGTCGGGATCCCGTTCGAGCAGGCCGTGATCGCGAGGCAGAGGAGCAGGAGCTTCATGGTCGCGATGCACTGCACTGCACGTGCCGCGCGATCCGGCGCGCAACTCGCGCGAACGCGACGCTCGTCGCGTATCGCGGCGGTGCGATGACACGGCGGCGGTACGTGCAGTGCAGTGCATCGCGACCATGAAGCTCCTGCTCCTCTGCCTCGCGATCACGGCCTGCTCGAACGG
>JBLMXA010000317.1:0-9748 GCA_050257515.1 Acidobacteriota bacterium
CCGACGAGCATGCGCCGCGCGCGCGGCCACTGGTGGAAGAAGAACTACGGCGCGGTCGCGGTGTCGCCGCCGGGCCGCAGCGCCTCGGGCTGGCGGCCGCGCAGCCACGCGAGGTTCTTGCGCGCGCGCGGGTTGCTGCCGTCGATCGCGAGCGCGCGGCGGTACGCGAGCGTCGCGGTCGCGACATCGCCAGCGCCGAGCGCGGCGTTGCCCCAGTCGGCGAGCAGCTCGGGGTGGCTGGTGTCCTCGGCCGCGATCCGGCCGAGCGCGGCCTGGGCGCGCGCGAACGCGGTGCGCCGCGCGCTCGGTGCGGTGAGCGCCATCGCCTGTTCGTACGCCTCGCGCGCCTGATCGAAGGCGGCGCTCGAGCTCACCGACGGTGGCTCGCTCGTGCTCGGCTGCGCCGCGGCCGTGCGCGCGCCGGCGAGCGCCGCGAGCAACACGACCGCGGTCGCCGCGACCGGGCGCCTCGGCGGCTTGCGCGCCTCGCGGCTCCACCGCGCGATCAGCTCGCGCGCGCGCACGCGCACCTCGGCCGACAGCGGCGACGCCGACGCGCCCGGCGCGAAGCTCTCGGTCTCGATCTGCGCGAGCAGGCCGCCGTCGTCCGGCTCGCGCTCGAGCGTGCGGGCGAACGCGCGCAGCGCCGCGGCGAGCGGGCCGGCGGTGTCGCGCGCGGGATCGCGCTCGGCGCGCGCGAGCAGGTCCTCGAGCTTCTTGCGCGCGGTGCGCACCTCGGCCGCCTCCTCGCGGCGATCGCGCGTGCGCAGCTGCCACGTGCGCAGCGCGAGCAGCGCGAGCGGGATCGCGTAGAGCAGGCCGACGAGCAGCCACAGCAGCGCGCCGTGCAGCGGCTCGGAGTCGGCGGCGCCCGGCGCCGACAGCGCGAGGTCGGCGCCGACGAGCGCGAGGTCGGTGTCGGCGGGGGCCGCGGCGGCCTTCCTCGCGGGGGTCGCCGAGATCACGTCGTTCGCGCCGACGATCGCGCCGCCCTTCACGGACAGCGCGATCGGATCGGAGTGCACGGTCTGGTACGTGCCCTTGACCGGATCGAAGTACGAGAACGCGAGCGCCGGGATCTCGGTCGCCTGGCCGGTGACCTGCACGGTGACCTTGAACGTCTTCGTCTTGCCATCGGCCGACACCTCGCCGGTCGGCGCCTCGGCGGGCACGCTGAACTGGTCCTTCGGCAGCCCGCCCTGTCCGTCGAGCCTCGGCAGCGCGAGCGTGTCGAGCCGCTGGTCGCTCTTCACGGTGATCGCGAGCTCGACGGGCTCGCCGAGCGACACGACCGAGCGGCTCGTCGCGACGGCCATCGAGAACTGCGTGCCGACGGCGCCGGCGAACCCGAGCGGCCGATCGGTCTCGGGCAGCGGCTTGACCTCGAGCGTGTGCGGCACGTCGGTCGTGCGGAACAGCCGCGACGGCGTGCCGCCGAAGAAGTCGGGGCGGCCGACCGGCAGCGCGACGACGACCGACGCCGCCGGCACGTCGATCTTGCCGGTCTTCTTCGGCGCCGCGTAGAACGTCGCGACGAGCCGGTTGTACTGCTGCCCGCCGACGTCGACCTGATCGAGCTGGTAGGGCAGGTCGAGCACCTTGCCGCCCGCCGCGAACTGGTACGTGTGCTGGTTCGTCGCGGGCGGCGTGCCGACGGTGAACGCGTCGCTGTCGAGCATCGGCACCTGGAACGTCGGATCGCGCTGCGGCGCCGCGCGGAACAGCCACGTCAGCGTCACCGGGATGTTCTCGCCGACGAACACCGGCCGCGCCGGCAGCGCGAGCTCGAGCTTCATCGAGTCCGTCGTCGGCACCGCCTCGACCGTCGCCTCGACCTGGTGCGCGGTCGCCTTGCGGCTGCCCTGCGCGACCGTGACGGTCGGGATCTTCAGCCTGCCTTCCTTCGCGGGAGTCACCGACCACCGCAGCACCCACGTCACGTTCGTCGAGTCGCTGCGGCGGCCGTTGATGATCTGGATCGAGCGCGACACGTTCGGCTGCACGCCGAGCGGCTTGATCGCGGCGTCCGGGATGTCGAGCTTCGGCTGATCGGGCTGCGGCTGCTCGTCGAAGCCGGCGACGACGAGATCGAGCTCGAACGGCATGCCGGCGTGCGGCGAGTCGCCGCGGCCGAGCTGCCACTCGGCGCGCGTATCGTCGGCGCCCGCGGTGTGGGCGGCGAGCAGGAGCGCGAGCACGACGATCCGCTTCATCACCAGTCCTGATCCACCGGATCGGTGCCGGCGTGCTGCTTCGCGCGCTCGCGCTGGCGCCGCGCATCCTCGTCGCGCGCGCGCTGGCCGGCGCCGCCCTGCGGCTGCGGCTGCTGATCCTGCTGTTGCTTCTGGTCCTGCTGCTGCTGCTGCTGCTGCTGCTTGTTCTGGTCCTTCTGGTCCTTGTTGTCCTGCTTGGGCGGCTGCAGCAGCTTGAGCGCGTTCTCGAGGTGCTCGATCGCCTTCGCCTCGCTGTCGATCGCGGGCTTGAGGCTGAAGCTCTGCGTCTTGTCGGTCTGCGCCTTGCCGAGCGTGCCGCCGGCGGTCGTCATCTCGCCCTGCGCGAGGCGGACCTCGTCGGCGGCCGCCGCGAGCGTCTTGGGCGGGATCTGGCCCTGCTGCGGCGGCTGGCCTTGGCCCGGCGGCGGCTGCTTGCTCGCCTCGTCGGCCTGCTTCGCGAGCGCGTCGGTGATCGCCTTCGCCATCTGCGCGTGCTCGCCCTCGCTCTGCACCAGGCCCGGCAGCTTCGGCGCCCGCGTGAAGTCGTCCTGGCCGTCGATCGCGGCGGTCTGGTCGCGCGTCTCGCCCTGCTCGCGGATCAGCTCCTGCAGGTGCTCGATCACCGAGAAGAACAGCTTGCGCAGCTCGTCGAGCTTGGCCTCGGCCTGCTTCGCGGGCGCGACCGGATCCTTGTTCGCCTTCAGTGCGGCGTCGAGCTCGCCGAGCGCCTTCGCGGCGTCCCCGCGCAGGCTCTCGGCCTGCGCCAGCTGCGCCTTGGCCTGCTCGAGGTGCTGCTGCGCGGCCTCCGCCTGCTTCGGATCCTTGGGCGGCTGCTGCGCGTCGAGCTGCTTGGTCTCGTCGGCGAGCAGCTCGCCGATCCGCGGCATCCGCGCCAGGTTCTGCGCGAGCGCGTCCTTGGTCTCGCTCGCGCGCTCGGCGGCAGGCAGCTGCTTGGCCGCCTCGGGCGACAGCAGCGTCACCAGCTCGTGCTGGGTCGCCGCCGCGAGATCGATCGTCTGCTTGAGATCGGCGAACTGCTCGATCGCGCGCGCGAGCGCGATCAGCGCGTCGCGCTCTGCAGCCTCGGCGTCGTCGACCTTGTCGCCGGCGAGCGCGTCGCGCGCGTGCGCCATCGCGTCGCTCGCGGTGCCGACGAACGGCAGCGCGGCCTTCACGCGCTCGATCAGCTTCTTCTGCTGGTCGTCCTTACCCTCGCTGCCCGCGCCGGCGTTCAGCCGCGCGCGGATCTCCTCGAGGCGATCGCGCAGGCCGCCCTCGCGCTCGCCGAGCGGGCCCGGCGCGAGCCACGCGGGCAGCTCCTGCTTCGCCGGCGCGCCGCTGCCGAGCAAGCCGCCGGTCTTGCCGTGCTCGCCGACCGCGTGGGTGTCCTGCGCGAGCTCGAGCTGCTCGCGCGCGAGCTGGCGGAGCACCGTGATCGGATCGAGCAGCTGCTCGCGCGCGCGCTTGAGCGCGACCAGCGCGGCCTCGGCGCGCGCGACGCCGTCCTCGGCGGCGAGGTCCTGCAGCTTGCGCCGCGCCTCGGCGATCTTGGTGCGGCCGTCGAGCAGGTAGAGATCGAGGTTCTTGAGCTGGACGACGCGAACTTTCTCTTGCTGGCTGCGCTTGTCCTCGGGCTTCTTGCCGATCGCGTCGATCTCCTCGCCGGCGAGATCGCCGACGACACCGGCCTCGGCGATGATGCCGCGCTCCTTGTCGGCGAGGTGCGTGAGCGTGGCCTGCTGCGCGAGCGGATCGGCGCCGCCGGTCTGCTTGATCGCGGACCACGCGGCGCGTCCCTCGTCGAGCACGCCGCGCTGCTCGCCGATCAGCGCGTCGAGCCGCGCCTCGAGCTTGTTCTCGCCCTTGCCGAGCTGATCGGCGATCGCCGCGGCGCGTGCGCGCGCGATCGCGAGGTTCGCCTTGGTGTCGGCATCGTCGGGGTGCAGCCGCGACGCGTCGAGGAACCACGACACCGCCTGCTGCTCTTGCTCGAGCGCGGCGGACAGGTCCGCCTTCTCGCCGGCCTTCGTCTTGTCGGCGTGCGCGGCATACGCGAGGCCGAGATCGTACGCGGCGCGGAACCGCAGCTCGGGATCGACGCCCGCCTGGTTGCGCGCGTCGATCAGCGCCTTCTCCGCGCTGGCGAAGTCGCCCGCCGCGAGCGCCTTGACGCCCTCGTTGTAGCGCTCGCGCGCCGCGCGGTGCTCGCTCGGCGCGCACGCGACGAGGACGACGAGCACGAGCGCGCGCCTCCCCCGTCGAGGGATTCTCTCGTCCCGAGGTGAGCTCGTCCTCGCTGCGCTGCGGGCGAGCTTCGATCGGTTGTCCTCGATCACGACGTCTTCCCTTCGCCACCACCGGCGCCGACCCACAGCGCGGCGAGCAGCAGCACGAGCGACACGAGCACGAACCACTGGAACTTCTCGGCGGGCACGTAGCGATCGACCTGCGCGTGGACGATCGGCATCACGTGGGTCTCGAGGATCGAGCGCAGATCGACCGCGTTCGTGCCGGCCGGCACGTACACGCCCTCGGTCGCGAGCGCGATCTTGCGCAGCGCCTCGCCGTCGAGCTTGCTGATCACCGGCTTGCCGTCGTGCATCAGCTTGGTCTTCGCGCCGGTCTGCGGATCGGTCAGCGTGATCTCGCTGCCCTGCTCGCTGCCCAGGCCGATCGCGACGATGCGGACGCCCGCGTCGCGCGCGAGCTTCGCCGCCTCGACCGAGTACTTGTCCTGATCGTCGCCGTCGGTGATCAGCACGAGCAGCTTCGCGCCCATGCCCTGCGGGAACGCCTTCACCGCGACCTTCAGCGCCTCGCCGATCTTCGTGCCACCGCGGCCCGCGCTGCGCGTGTCGACCGTCGCGAGCACGGTGTTGAAGAACGAGCGGTCCGGCGTCAGCGGGCACACCGGCACGGCGCGGCCGGCGAACACGACGAGCCCGACGCGCGTGTCGTCGAGCTTGGTGACGAGCTCGCCGATCTCGGCCTTCGCGCGGGCGAGCCGGTTCGGCGGCGCGTCCTCGGCGAGCATCGAGCGCGACACGTCGAGCACGAACAGCACGTCGGCAGTGGCGGCGGTCACGGTCTCGGAGGCGACCTCGGCGCGGCCGCGCGGCCGCATCAGCGCGCCGACGAGCGCGAGCAGCGATCCCAGGATCAGCGCGAGCCGGAGCGCGGTGCGAGACTTCGACGCCTGCGCGGTCAGCCGGCGCTGCATCACCGGCGACAGGAACGTGCCGAGCGCGCCGCGCGCGCGCAGCTCGAGCACCGCGACGAGCCCGACGATCGCGATCGCCGCCCACACGAGATGGACGCGGCCGACGTCGGCGAACTCCCAGTCGTTCCAGCTCACGGCAGCCTCCGCAGCACGCTGCCGCGCAGCACGAGCGACAGCACGATCAGCGCCATCGCCGCGTACACGAACCACGCGTAGTACTGGTGGTACTCGAGGAACTGCTGGCCCTCGAGCTTGCTGCGCTCGAGCTTGTCGATCTCGCCGTAGATCTTCGCGAGCGACGCGTGATCGGTCGCGCGGAAGTAGCGGCCGCCGGTCTTGTCGGCGATCTTGCGCAGCAGCGTCTCGTCGATCGACACCGGCATCTGCATCAGCTCGGTCTGACCGTCGCCGCGGTCGACGCGGATCGGCGCGACGCCGGTCGTGCCGGCGCCGATCGTGTAGACCTTGACGCCGGCCTTCATCGCGTCGTCGATCGCGGTGTCCTCGTCGATGTCGTGGACGTTCGACTCGCCGTCGGTGAGCAGCACGACGACCTTGCTGCGCACCTTCGTCAGATCCGCGAGCCGCTGCACCGCGAGCTCGAGACCGGCGCCGATCGCGGTGCCGTCCTCGTCCTGGCGCGCGAAGTCGAGCTGGCGGGCGGCGGCGATCAGGTTGCCGTGATCGAGCGTCGGCGGGCTGCGCGTGTCGGCGTAGCGCGCGAACGCGACGAGACCGATCGCGTCGTCCTCGCGGCCGGCGAGCCCGCCGCCGCCGAGCACGAACTGATCGAACACCTGCTTCACGGCGTCGAGCCGCGTCAGCTCGCGGTTCTTCTCCGACAGATCGAGCGCGCGCATCGAGCCCGAGCAGTCGACCGCCATCACGATGCCGATGCCCTCGCGGTGCACGCGCGCGTTCTTGTCGCCCTTGCGCGGACCGGCGAGCGCGATCGCGAGCGCGACGACGGCGAGCGCGATCAGCACGTCGGGCAGCCAGGCGATCCGCGTGCGCCACGTGTGGCCGCCCGCGGGCAGCGCGCGCAGCGACGAGAACACGACGCGCCCGGCGGCGCGGCTCGCCCACCAGTACGCCGGGACCGCGAGCACGGCGAGCACGAGGAACTGCGCGTCCGCGAAGTGGACCTCGTGGAACCACCGGATGATCGCGGTCACGCGGCCGCCTCCTGCTCGCGCAGGCGCGTGTCCTCGACGAACGCGCGCGCGGCGGCGAGCGAGTCCAGCGACTCCTGCGTGTCGGGCCGGTAGCCAGCGAACTTGACGCGATCGCAGCGCTCGAGGAACTGCGACAGCAGCCCGCGATGCTCCGCGGACAGCGACGACGCGCGAGACGCCTCCTGCAGGAACTCCTCGGTCGTCAGCTCGGGCGCGCGGATCTGGTAGCGCCGCTCGAGATAGCCGCGGACGATCGCCGACAGCTGCACGAACCACGCGTCGGCGATCTCGTCGCTCGGCGCGCCGCGATCCTCGAGCTCGCGCAGCTTCGCGATCGCCTCGTCGTACGCGGAGCGCTGCTCGGCACGCCGCTGGCGCGCCGCGAACGCGCGCCACGCGAGCAGCGAGCCCGAGGCGACGACCGCGACGCCGCTGACGATCGCGAGGATGGTCAGCCACGGCGTGCCGCCGACGTCGGGATCGAGCGGCCCGGCGGCCGCCTTCATCTGCGCGTCGATCGCGGCCTCCTTGACCGGCGCGATGTCGAGCGGGATCTCCTCGGTGAGGATCTCCTGCGGCTTGGCGCTCGCGTCCTTGCCTCGCGCGTCGATCATCTCGAGCCGCAGCGGCGGGATCCGCTGCTTGCCGCTCGACGGCGCGTCGAGCGTGTACGTCTGCACGCGGTGCGTGCCGCCGTCGGCGGTGTGCTGGAGATCCTGCGTGAACGTCGCGACGCGGAACCGGCCCATCCGCTGGCCGGTCTCCTGGAACGGCGCGTCGACCGAGATCCCCGCGGGCGCGTCGATGTCGACGCGGAAGTAGATCGGATCGTCGAGCGTCGGCTTCGCGGGCCACGCGCGCACGTCGACCTTCACCGGGCCGTTCTCGGTGTGCTTGGTGACCGCATCCTTCGGCGGCTCCGTCGGCACGCCGGCGGGCGCGTCGAGCCGGCTGCGCCCGGAGCACGCGGAGCCCAGAATGGCCGCCAAGACGCAGAGCGCGCCGAGACAGACGCCAAGAGATCGGTCTTCGAAGAAAGATCCTCTTGGCGTCTGTCTTGGCGTGCATGGCGTCTTGGCGGCCAATTTCGTCATCGCCGCAGCCTCCGCTCTCGCTCCTTGAAGAAGCGCAGCAGCGGGTCGACCATGGAGCCCGAGGCGTCGAACGCGACGAGGTCCATGCCGGTCGCGCGCAGCTGGTCGTACAGGTCCTTGCGGCGCGCCTCGGCGCGGCGCGCGAGCTCGGTGCGGAACTCGGACGACCGGGTATCGACGAGGCGCGTGCGGCCGGTCTCGGCGTCCTCGAGCGTGACGAGGCCCGCGGGCGGCATGTCGGCCTCGCGCGGATCGGTGATCAGCGCGGCGACGACGTCGTGCTTGCGGTTCGCGTGACGCAGCACCTGGAGGTAGCCGTCGTCGAGGAAGTCCGAGATCAGGAACAGCACCGCGCGGCGCGGCAGCACCTGCCGGCAGAACTCGAGCGCGGCCGCGATCGACGTCGCGCGGCGCGGCTCGGCCTTCGTGATCGCCTGCAGCTTCGCGAACCACTTCTTGACGAACGCCGGCAGCAGCTCGCGCTTGCGCGGCCCCTCGGCGATGCCCTGGCCGCGCGCGAGCACCTCGCGGACGATGCGCAGCGCGTGCTTGCCGCCCTTGCGAGGGGGAATGTAGAGATCGGCGCCGCCGTGGAACAGCAGCAGGCCGACCTTGTCGCCGTTGTCGACCGCGGACAGCGCGAGCAGCGCCGACAGCTCGACCGCCGCCTCGAGCTTGCTGCGCCGGCCCGAGCCGAAATCCTGCGAGGCCGAGACGTCGACGAGCAGCATCACCGTCAGCTCGCGCTCCTCGACGAAGCGCTTGACGTGCGGCTCGCCGGTCCGCGCGGTGACGTTCCAGTCGATCGCGCGCACGTCGTCGCCGGGGACGTACGGGCGGACCTCGTCGAACTCCATGCCGCGGCCCTTGAACACCGACAGGTACGCACCTGCCATGACGTCGGCGACCTGGCGGCCGGTGACGAACTGGATGCGCTTGACCGCCTGCGCGATTTCCGCCGGCAACACGATGGTGTCCTAGGGAACCGGGACGTTCTCGAGGATCTGTGCGATCACGTGATCGGTGGTCTTGCCCTGGGCCTCCGCCTCGTAGCTGACGAGGATGCGGTGGCGGAGCACGTCGTGCGCGATCGTCTTGACGTCGTGGGGCGAGATGTAGCTGCGGCCCTGCAGCAGCGCCTGCGCCTTCGCGACCTTGACGAGCGCGATCGACGCGCGCACCGACGCGCCGTTGTCGATCAGCGGCGCGAGCGCGGCGACGCCGGCGCCCTTCGGATCGCGCGTCGCGTGCACGAGGTCGACCGCGTAGCGCTTGACCTTGTCGTCGACGAACACCTGGCGCACGACGTCGCGCGCCGCGAGGATCTCGTCGCACGTCATCACCTTGCTGGCGGCCGGCTCGGCGCCCGAGCCCGCCATCCGATCGATGATCTTGACCTCGTCGTCCTTCGTCGGATAGCCGACCTTGACCTTCAGCATGAAGCGATCGAGCTGCGCCTCGGGCAGCGGATACGTGCCCTCCTGCTCGATCGGGTTCTGCGTCGCGAGCACGAGGAACGGCTCGGCGAGCTTCAGCGTCTGATCGCCGAGCGTGACCTGCTTCTCCTGCATCGCCTCGAGCAGCGCGCTCTGCACCTTCGCGGGCGCGCGGTTGATCTCGTCGGCGAGGACGATCTGGGCGAAGATCGGGCCGCGCTTCGTGGTGAAGGCGCCGTCGCGCGGGTTGTAGATGAGGGTGCCGACGAGATCGGCCGGGAGGAGGTCGGGTGTGAACTGGATCCGCCGGAAGGAGGCGTGGATGGCCTTCGCCAGCGTCTTGACGGCCGTGGTCTTCGCGAGGCCGGGGACGCCCTCGAGCAGCACGTGGCCGTTCGCGAGCAGCCCGACGAGGAGCCGGTCGACGAGGTAGCGCTGGCCGACGATGACGTTCCCGATCTCCTCACGCAGGCGGTAGGCGAACGCCGACGCGTCCCGCACGCGATCGTTCACGACAGATACCGACGTCTCCACGGGCCGACCTCCCTATCGGCCGTTGACGGAGAGCGCAACGCGAGTATTCGAGCGCGGTGCGGACGACGCCGCCGCC
>JBLMXA010000318.1:0-8779 GCA_050257515.1 Acidobacteriota bacterium
GATGCTGCCGGCCGACGGCGTCGTCTACGTCGCGCCGCATCGCGGGCTCGGCAAGATGATGCTCGACGCGATCGATCCGTCCGTCATCGACGAGCGCGATCCGCTCGCGGCCGATCCGGAGCTCGACATGTACGACCCGCGCAACGGGTTCCGCGAGCCGCCGGCGTGGACCGAGTACGACCCGGCGTTCCTCGCGCGCTACCGCGCGGGGCAGCGCGCCCGCGTCGAGCGGCTCGACACCTACGCGCGCGAGCGCATCGCGAGCCGCCAGACCGGCAGCGCGCGCGCGAAGGTGTGCGAGGAGATCATGGTCGTCTATCGCACGATGGCGAATCCCGCGTTCGTCGATCGCAGCATCGAGCCGAGCGCGCGCGACTACGGCTCGCTGCTCAGCGAGCGCCCCGACCTCATGAACTACGCCGCGCTCGGTTTCGGCCGCACGACGACCGCGCGCGGCTGGCTGTCGACGTGGTCCGGGCTCGCCTCGCACGCCGACCTCGTCGCGAACGTCGCGCGGATCGCCGAGCCGACGCTGCTCGTCGCGGCAGGGCGCGATCGCGAGATCTACCCCGGAGACATCGCCGCGATCGGAAACGCGATCGCCTCGCCCGACAAGCGCGTCGAGACGATCGCGGCGGCGCGCCACTACTTCGAGCCCGAGCCCGGCCAGCACGACGGCCACGTCGAGGCCGCGATGGATCTGATCGTGCCGTGGATCGCCGAGCGGTTCGCGTGATCGTCGTCGTCTATCACTCGGCGACCGGTCGCACCGGAGCACTCGCGCGCGCGATCGCGCGCGGCGCCGGCGGCACGGCGATGTCCGTCGACGCGATCGATCACGGGGTGCTCGCGCGCGCCGACGCGATCGTGTTCGGCTGCCCGACCTACATGGGCAGCGCGTCCGCCGCGTTCAAGCAGTTCATGGACGGCACGTCGGCGATCTGGGCGCTGCAGGGTTGGCGCGACAAGCTCGCCGCCGGCTTCACGCACTCCGCCGCACCGAGCGGCGACAAGCTCGGCACGCTGACGCAGCTCGCGGTGTTCGCGGCGCAGCACGGCATGATCTGGATCGGGCTCGGCCTGCCGCCGACGTACGCCGCCGCCGGCGCGCCCGCCGACGACACGAACCGGCTCGGCAGCCACCTCGGGCTGATGGCGCAGACGCCGCCGGGCGCGTCGCTGCACGACGGCGACCTGCGCACGGCCGAGGGCTTCGGCCGGCGGATCGCCGAGGCCGCGAGCCGCTGGCGGCGCGCCGAGCTCGCGCCGACGACGCGCCACCCGCTCGCGCGGCACTGGCCCGAGCCGATCGGCGCGATGAACCTGCGCGAGCTCGCGTCGCGGCGCGAGCGCTTCGAGCACCACCTCGTCGTGTTCGCGCGGATCGGCGGCGCGCAGCTCGAGGTCGCCACCGCGTCGGAGCCGCTCTACTTCGGCCATCGCAACATCAGCGACGAGTACGCGATCGCGCTGTCGACCGGCGACGAGCTCGTCGACAAGTTCCCGCTCCGCACGTTCCTGTCCGACGCGCGCGGCGACGTCGGCCGCTACAACCATCGCACCGGCGAGCTCGTGCTCCACCCGCTCGGCTTCCTGCACTGGCCGGGACGGTTGCGGCCGCCGTACGAGATGCCGGCGATCCCGCCGGGCATGCGGCGGTGCCTGCTGTCGCTCGTCTACTGCGCGAACGTGCCGACGCCGTCGTCGGGCGTGCTCGTCCCCGCGGCCGACGCGCGCGCGAAGGCCTACGTCGCGCCGGCGCCGCCGATGTCGATCGTCGACGTGCGCGCGCACACCGGCGCGATCGCCGCCGTCGGTGCGACCACGCTCGAGGTCGCCTCCGGCACGATCGCGCCGCCGCGCGGCGGCTGGGTCGTCGATCTCGCCACGCTCGAGGTGCACCGCCTCGGCCCGGGCGAGCAGCTCGAGCTGGCGCGCGCGCTGGTGTTCGCGTCGCGCGACGCCGAGCCCGATCCGGTGCCGCCGGCGTGGCAGGCGCTGCCCGTGCCGCCGTTCGCGCCGCTCGAGGACGCGCCGCGCGGCGCGCTGCCGTTCACGCACGGACCGCTGGCGATCGTCGAGCGCGGCGACGCGGTCGCGAGGGTCACCCTCGAGGACGCGCTCGCCGACGTGCCGCGCCACTGGCTCGCGCGCACGCTGTTCCGGCTCGGCCTCCACGATCTGCGGCTCGGCTACGTCGAGACCTACGGCGGCATCTCGTTCGACGATCACGCCGGCGGCGACCTCGACGTCGGCCTGGGCGGCGCGAGCCTCCGCGTCCCGCGCGGCGAGGCGCTGGCGTTCGTCGAGCGCCTCTATCGCGCGGTCGCGCCGCCGGGCTACACCGAGCGCGTCGAGTAGGCCCGGTCCGGCACGCGGCTTGTACGGCTCCTTCAGCGACGATCATGCTCGAGCTCGAAGGACGCTCCGATCTCGCCGACTTGTGCATGGAGGCCGACTTCGCCTGGGCCGACGGCGACGTGCTGACTTTGCGCGAGGTCACCGAGCGGCTCGCCAGGCGTGCGCCCGAGCCCCTCCACGACCAGCTGGTCGAGATCGCGCATGCGTGCATCTCTGATCCGGAGCGCGCGCTCGAGCTGTGGCCCGACGTCAAGCAGCGGATCCCGCGCGGCCTGCGATGATACGCTGATCGCGACTGGACACGAGCAAGCAGCGCGCGGCAGCGACGATCGCGATCGTCACGTTCGTGGTCCTGGTCCTCGAGCTCGCGTCCACGCGGCTGTACGCGTACATCGGCAGCTCTCACGCGACCTCGACGGCGCTGTCGATCGCGCTGCTCGGCCTCGGCGCGGGCGCGTCGCTGCGCCTGCGCTTCCCGCAGTGGACCGAGCCGCGGCGGGCCGCACCCGGGCTCGCCGCGTCGCTGCTCGGTCTGGCGTCGGCGGCGATCGCGGGGGCGTCGTTGCCGGCGCTCGCGGCGCTGTCGCTCGTGGCGTTCGCGCTCGCCGGCATGCTGGTCTCCGATGCGTATGCCGTGCGCGGCAGCGAGGCCGCACGCGCGACGTATGCGGTCGATCTGGCCGCGGCGGCGAGCGGCTGCCTGGTGACCCCGCACCTGCTCGGACCGCTCGCCCCGACCGAGATCATGGCGGTGCTCGGCTTGCTCGCTTGCGCGCTCGCGCTGATCGTGGCCGAGCGCCGTCGCCGCCCGGTCGCCGCGATCGCGCTGATCGCCGTGGCGCACGCGGGCCTGCTCGTGATCGGGCGCGCGGGCCACCTGCCCGACGGGCCGCTCGAGGTCCTGCTCCGCTCCGATCCGCACTCCGAGAAGGCGATCGTCGAGGCCGGCACGTCGTCGCGCGACGTGGTCGATTCGGCGTGGAGCCCGGTCGGCCGGCTCGACGTGCACCGGGTGCCCGACGAGGGCGACCGGCTCGGCGTGTTCACCGACGGCATGAGCCCGACGTACATGGTCGAAGCAGCCCGCGCGAAGGCCGGCGCGTTCGAGACCACGTGGGGCCTGCTGATGTCGCTGCCGTATCGCGCGCTTCACCCCGACCACGTGCTCGTGCTCGGTGCCGGCGCCGGTGCCAGCGTGTGGCTGGCGAAGAAGTACGGCGCCTCGCGCGTCGACGCCGTCGAGGTCAATCCGGCGATCCCCGGCCTGCTCGCCCGCTGGAAGCACTTCGCCGGCGACGTCTATCACGAGCCGGGGGTTCGCCTGTTCACCGAGGACGCACGCCGCTACCTCGCCGACACCACCGAACGCTACGACGTGATCGAGCTGGCGCTGGCGCTGACCGGAAACGTCCACGCGGAGCAGCCGGCGGGGATCGAGGCAAACCTCTACACCGTCGAGGCGGTCGAGCTGTACCTGCGCCGGCTGAGCCCGAGCGGAGTCCTCGTGCTCATCCACAGCGATCCCGGCAACGCGTACCGCCAGCTGCTCACGGTGATCGACGCGCTCGAGCAGGTCGGCGTCGCGCGCGCGCACGCGCTCGACGGGATCGTCGTGCTGCACGATCCGCGGCCGGGGACGGCCTATCGCTACATGGTGGTCGTCTCGACGTCGCCGATCCCGCTCGACGTCGTCGACCGCCTCGACGTCTCGTCCGCGGAGCTGCTGTGGGGCCCGGGCGATCCGCCGGAGCGCGGCGTGCAGCTGCTCGACCGTGCGGCGCTCGGCGCCACCGACCGGGACGACCTGACGCCGGTCCACGACGAGCGTCCGTACTTCTTCCAGAACACGAAGGGCCTGCGCGCCACCGCGCTCGCCGAGCCGGGACGGTTGTGGGCGCTCGCCGGCGCGGTCCTGCTCGTGCTCGTGTTCGCCGGCGAGCGCGGCCGCGACGCGCGCGGCTTCGTGCGCCCGGCAGCGGTCGCGGCCGGCCTCGGCGCGGCGTTCCTGTGCGTCGAGCTCGCGCTGATCCAGCGGTTCACGCTCGCCGCGGGCGGTGCGCTGTATGCGATGTCGTTCGTGCTGTTCGGCTTGCTCGCATGGAGCGCCGCGGGTGCGCTCGTGCTCGGCAGTCGGTGGCGACGCCTCGATCGCGGCCTGTCGTGGGCGTGCCTCGCCGCGGGCCTCGCGGTCGCCGCGACCGCGCTGCTCGTGCGCCACCTCGCGTGGCTCGACTCGATCTCGAGCGAGGCCGGCCGGCGGCTGCTGATCGCGCTGCTCCTCGCACCGGCGGGGCTCGTGATCGGCGGTCCGTTCCCGGTGCTCCTCGCCCGCGAAGGCGAGCCGGCTCCTCGCATCGCCAGCTTGTGGGCGATCAACGGAGCCGCGTCGGTCGCCGGCGGAGTCGTCGGCGTGCTCGCGCTGCGCGTCGCCGGCTCGACCGATGCGCTCCTGATCGCGGCCGGCCTGTACCTCGCGGCTGCGGTGATCGCGCGCGCGCGCGAATGAAGCCCGCAGACGCGGTTCCGTCAGCCGCGCTTGGCGAACAGCCGCGCGAGCATGGCAACGTACGCCCTCACCTTGGGCGTGCGATGCGAGGTGGCCAGGCACACCGCGGTCAGCGGTGGCGCGGATGCGGTGTGCTTGCCGAGCACTTCGACGAGCGTGCCGCGCGCGAGCTCGTCGGCGATCATGATGTCGGGCGCCTGCAACAGGCCGAGGTCTCCGAGGGCGGCCGCGATCAGCGACTCGCCGTGATCGACGGTCAGGTTGCCGTCGACGGCGATCGGTGCGGAGACGCCACCGGTGCGGAACAGCCACGGCTGCGCGATCCCGGAGTCGAGCAGGAACTTGAGGCAGTTGTGCCGCGCGAGCTCGTCGGGGCTGCGCGGGGTGCCGTGGGCCGCGAGGTACCCGCGCGAGGCGACGGTGACGAGGCGCAGCGAGCGCAGCCGGCGCGCCACGCACGATGAATCGGCGAGCTCGCCGATTCGCAACGCGACGTCGACGGTCTCACCGTGGAGCTGCACGAATCGATCGGTCACCGTCGCGTGAACCGAGATCTGTGGATGCGCTTCGAGGAAGCTCGGCAGCTCGCCCATGACGTGGCGCGCGAGCCGGTGGGGCAGGGAGATGCGTAGCGGGCCCCGCGGGTCGGTATCCGACAGCAGCGCGCGTGCTGTGGTCACGTCGTCGACGGCGGTCCGGCAGCGCTGCAGGAACAGCTCGCCCTCGACCGTGAGCGAGACGCTGCGCGACGTGCGATGGAGCAGGCGCACCCCGAGGTCTGCCTCGAGCTTCGCGATCGCCTTGCTCACCGTGGAAGCGGTGACGCCGAGACGCTTGGCGGCGACGCGAAAGCTGCGCGCGTCCGCCGTCGTCACGAACGGCACGATGCCGGCGAACAGGTCAGTCGGAGCCGCGGGCATCGTTTCCTGATGGGAAATCTTATCGTGACCATATCGCGATTGGTGCGCTGCATTCGCTCCATTACCGTGGGCTGCAACAAGGAGCGCTCATGTCTCTGTCGACCATCCGTTTCACGTGCGCGACGATCGCGACGTGCTCGCTCGTGCCGGCCTGCGTGACCGCCGGCGAGACCACGGCGCAGAGCGCGCTGTCGGCCGCATCCGCGGAGTTCTCGAGCTGCGTCGAGAGCGTGTACGCCGCGCTCGTGGCCACGGCGAACGCGCGGCCGCTGGTGCCGGCGCACTACGTGCTCGTCGGCGATGGCGCGCCGGTCACTCCGCTCGTCGTGCGCACGATGAACTGCGGCGCGATCACCGTCGCCGGGGAGAATGCCGGCAAGGGCGCGATCGCGCAGATCGGCCTGTTGATCGTCCCGCCCGACGGCACCGGCGACGTCAACCTCTACCAGCTCTGGTACGACACCAACGTGCAGGAGGTCGCGCACGCGTTTCGCGACGGCGGTCTGCCCGCCCGGTACGTGCAGTCACTCGACGAGCGCTACACGCCGTGCACCACCGGGGCGTGCACGTTCGACGTGACCGTCCCGGCTCCCGCGGATCCCGCGTTCTCCGTCGACGGCACGGTGACACCAGGCTCGACCGCGACCGGCGCGTTCACCGCCAACTGGTGGCAGGACACCTCCGCGGGAACCCTGCTGCTGCAGAGCAACGCGCCGCAGGTGTACCAGGGCACGTCGGATCTGACCGTCGAGACCTCGCCGCAGAGCCAGCTCGGCGTGCTGCTCGGCGCAGGCGAGGCCGGGCCGGACGTGCTTCGCCAGTTCAACCAGCTCGACGTCGATGACGTCGCGCTCGTCGCGAAGTAGCGAAGCAGCGATCATCGCGGATCGCGCACGCGCGTGAATTCGCGGCGTTAGGCGGCCCGCGCGGTTTTTCGGTCCGAAACC
Source organism: Acidobacteriota bacterium (assembly GCA_050257515.1). Classification (GTDB taxonomy): domain Bacteria; phylum Myxococcota_A; class Polyangia; order Haliangiales; family Haliangiaceae; genus JABFXX01. Next base: position 6,735 of record JBLMXA010000318.1, read on the forward strand.
GCCGCCGACTTCTACTACAAGACGACATGCAAGCCGGCACGGACCGCGAGCTGGTCGAGGCGAGCCGCCGCGGTGACCGCGCGGCGTTCGCGCAGATCATCGAGCGCTATCACCGCGCGGTGTACGCGGTCGCCTTCAGCGGGGTGCGCGATCGAGCGCTCGCCGACGACCTGGCGCAGGATACGTTCGTCGCGGCATGGCGCCGGCTCCACGAGCTGCGCGAGAGCCGCAAGCTTCCCGCCTGGTTGTGCGGGATCACGCGCAACCTCGCTCGTGACGCGCGCAAGCGCGCCCGACGTGAAACGCTCGGCGAGATCGGCGACGTGGTCGACACGACGACGCCGTACGAAGCGATGAGCGAGGCGCAGTGCGAGCGCCTCGTGGCGACCGCGCTCGGACACGTGCCCGACGTCTACCGCGAACCGCTGGTCCTCTACTACTACGAGGAGCGCTCCGTCGAGGACGTCGCGCGCTCGCTCGGGATCAGCGCCGCGACGACGAACAAGCGACTGTCTCGCGGCCGCCGGTACCTTGCCGAACGCGTCGCGACGCTGGTCTCGCGCGGCGTCACGCGCCGCCGCGCGACCTCCACGCTCGCTGCCTCGGTGCTCGCGATCATCGGAACCACCGTGCCGGCTTCGCATGTCGATGCCTCTCCCGTCCAGAAAGGATCGTCGACCATGCACAAGCTCGCTCTCGCCGCCGCTGTTGTCTCCACCGTGACCGGTGGAGGACTGCTCGTCCACGACGCCATCCGCGGCCGCGAGGCGCACGCCTCCTCGCCTCCGCCGCGGGCCACGGCCGCCACGACCGGCGCCACGCCGAGCAACCCCGCACCAGCCGCGGCGAGCGGCCGTGGAACGACGGCTTCGGCGCCGGCTCCCGCGCGCGCGCGCGTCGTGCCCTCGCTGCCGAGCGCGCTCGTCGGGCTCCACGCCGGGGCGTCCACCGATTGCGCCGCGGTCGGCCGCCACATGATGGAGCTCGAGAACGACCTGCACGCGCCCGACGAGCTCGCCCCCGAGGCGAGCTCGGAGCAATGCGAGAGGCATTACGCCACGATCTGCGACGCGGAATCGTGGCCGCTGAAACGCCGCCTCTGCGTGCTCGCCGCGGGCGACCTGCTCAACGCTCACCTGTGCGCGAGCGACGAGCCCACCGCGCAGACCACCGCGGACATCCCGCCCGCGCTCGCGTGCGACACGCTCGCCGCGCACATGGCTCCGATCGTCCAGGGCGCCGGACTGTATGTCGGGGTTTCCGAGTTCACCACGCAGATCGAATCCGCGTGCGAGGTCGGCGCCTGGTCGATCGGGTTGCGCCAGTGCTTCGCCGCAGCGCACGCGCTCGACGGCCTCGCGAGCTGCGTCGAGTCACCCTGACGCGCCGCCGCGACCGCTGCGATTTGGTCGGCCCGAGCCACTCCGGGCAGTTGATGCGGCGATTGGTTTCACACTGCACGTGCCCTCGACGGAGATCGGTGTGAAACGGTTCAGGGCGCAGGATCGCGGCGATTCCGTCCGTGGCGACGATGGAGGATCGACCTTTCCATCCTCGCGAACGTAGCCAGATCGGAGGTCGATCGGTCGGGTTAGCGAGACAACTTGCTTACTCCGCGTAGAACAACGAGATCGTGATGCAGTGGAACGATGCATCGCTGGACTGCGTGACGACGCACTCGGTGACGTGCTTGCTCGGATTCGCAGTCATCCACGCGGTCACGGCCTCGCCGAGCTGACCACGCTGCTGGAACATCGTGGCGGAGAAGATCTTCACGCCGTTGAACATCTTGCCCGGCTGGAGGACCAGCCGGCCCGAGTCACTTACTGCCGACAACATCTGCTGAGGCTACCACGCGGGTTCTGTGATGCCCGCGTCGGAATCATCGACGCTTCGTCACGGGCACTTGTTCAGGAACACGCTGACGCTGCTACTGGTGTAGTTCGCAAAGAGCAGATCGAGACGTCCGTCTCCGTTCACGTCTGCGACCGCGGCTCCATACCCCAATGATGCCGGCTGGTAGAGCGCCTCGGCACGAGCGATGT
>JBLMXA010000319.1:0-2590 GCA_050257515.1 Acidobacteriota bacterium
TGACGGACGCGTCGGCCAGGTTCGATCACGTGTTCACCTCCGGCGGCGTCGGGCCGACCCACGACGACGTCACGATCGCCGCGATCGCGAAGGGCTTCGGCACGACCGTGACGCGCCACCCGGAGCTCGAGGCCAAGGTCCGCGGCTACTGGAAGGACAAGCTCGCCGACGCGAACCTGCGGCTTGCCGACATCCCCTCCGGCAGCGAGCTCGTCTACGGAAAAGACCAGATCTGGCCGGTCGTCTGCTATCGCAACGTCTACATCCTGCCCGGCGTGCCGACGCTGTTCCGCCGCAAGTTCGTCGACATCCGCGACCGGTTCCGCGCGACGCCGGTGACCGCGGCGCGGCTCTACGTCGACGTCGACGAGGGCGAGCTCGCGCCGCACCTCGACGCGATCGTCGCGGCGCACGGCAGCGTCAAGATCGGCAGCTATCCGCGGTTCTCCGAGAAGGACTTCCGCGTGCTCGTCACGCTCGAAGGGCCGATCGCCGGCGAGGTCGCCGCCGCGTTCGAGGCGCTCGCGACGCGGCTCGGCGCGCGCGTCGTGCGCCGCGAGGCCCCGCACGCCGTCGGATGACGATCATCGGCGCGTCGATCGACGCCGGCGGCCACGGCCCGATCCTCGTCGGGATCGCCGGGTTCGCGCGGGTGCCCGCGCTCGCGTGAGCGGCGTGGCGTCCTACCCGCGCGGCGCAGGGTGCTTCGCGAGCAGCGACGCGCCGGTGCCGGCGATCGCGATCCCGGCGACCAGCCCGACGAGGATCAGCGCGTGGTTGCCGCTCTCGTCGGCCGGCTCGCACGGCCGCTCGTGGGTCGTGCCGATGCCGGCGCCGCCGCACGGCCCCTGCGCGTCCTCGCTCTGGAACAGCGGATCGGTCTGCCGCTCGAGCCCGATCGTCACGAGCGCGCCCGCGACGATCACGCCGAGCACGATCGCGATCCATCCGAGCTGGCGGCGCCCGCGGATCCGGTCGGCCGCGAGCTCCTGATCGTCCGTGTCGGTCACGCCGCGGGTGTTACCGCGCGCCGCCCGCGCCCGGCAAGCCCGCGATGATACGCGACGGTAACGGCGAGCACGCCGACGAGTGCCGGCACCACCGCGCCCGCCGGCTGCGGGCTCGCGAGCGTGAGCACGGTCGCGCCGATCATGATGATCGCGAGCCCGGCGGCCGCGAGCGGCGTCAGCCACGGGCGGATGCGCAGCACGCCGGGCAGGATCAGCCCGAGCGCGCCCGCGACCTCGGCGAGGCCGACGAAGCGCAGCAGGGCCCCGGGCAGCGGGAACTGCGCGGCGAGCGCCGACAGCGGCAACACGAGCTTCGTCGTGCCGGCAAACGCGAACAGCAGGGCGAGCAGGCCCTGCACGGTCCAGAGCAGCGTGGTCTTCTTGCGAGTGGTCATGGTCGTTCTCCTGGTCGTCTATCGAGACGACGAACGACACCCCCGTCGATCGACACGCTACGGTGTCAGCAATTCCCGGACCTTGGCGATCAGCTCGCCGCGCGGCACGTCGTGCTCCTGGCTCTTGCGCAGATCCTTGAGCTTGACGATGCCCGCGTCGCGCTCGCGCGAGCCGTAGATGACGGCGAGCGGCACGCCGGCGCGATCGGCGTACTTGAACTGCTTGCCGAGCTTGTCGTCGCTGCCGTAGACCTCCACGTTCATGCCGGCGGCGCGCAGCTCGGCCGCGAGGTGCGCGTACGCGCCGGCGAGCGCGGCCTCGACGTGCATCACGAGCACCTGCGCGATCGCCTGCACCTTGGCATCGACGACGCCGAGCTCGAGCAGCTGCGAGAACAGCCGCGTCGCGCCGATCGAGATGCCGACGCCGGGGAGCTTGCTCTTCGTGTAGTGCTCGGCGAGGTTGTCGTAGCGGCCGCCCGAGCAGATCGAGCCGAGCTTCGGGTGATCGTTCAGGAACGTCTCGTAGACGGTGCCGGTGTAGTAGTCGAGGCCGCGCGCGATCGACAGATCGATCGCGATGCGCGAGGCCGGCACGCCGAGCGCGAGCGTGCCGTCGTAGACGCGCGAGAGCTCGTCGCGGCCGGGGCTCGCCGGCAGGCGGTCGAGCGGCAGCGCGAGCGTGTCGAGCAGGCGCGCGCCGGTGTCGGGCGACGTGATCGCGGCGATCCGCGCGGCGATCTCGGACCGGTCCTGCTTGCCGAGCCGATCGACCTCGTGCAGCACGTCGGCGTGACGGTCCGCCGGGATCGCGTGCGACTCGAGGATCTCGCGCAGCAGGCGGCGGTTGTTGATCTTGATGACGAAGTCGCCGAACGCGAGCTCGCGGAAGATGCCGTCGATCACCGCGGGCAGCTCGGCGTCGTACGCGACCGGCAGCGTGTCCTTGCCGATCACGTCGATGTCACACTGATAGAACTCGCGGAAGCGGCCCTTCTGGGCGCGCTCGCCACGGTAGACGCGCTGGATCTGGTAGCGGCGGAACGGGAAGTTCAGGTGGTGCTCGTGCTCGGCGACGTAGCGCGCGAGCGGCACGGTGAGATCGAAGCGGAGCGCGAGATCGGGCTTCTCGCCCTGCTCCAGCGAACCTGTGGACTGGACGAAGTAGACCTGCCGCTCGGTCTC
>JBLMXA010000320.1:0-4938 GCA_050257515.1 Acidobacteriota bacterium
GCGTCACGCATCGTGGACGCAGCGTGATGGTCGTGGTCAACGACCGCGGCCCGTTCGTGCGCGGCCGCGTGCTCGACCTGTCGCGGGCCGCCGCCAAGGCGCTGCTCGATCGCGCGCGCCCCTCGACGACGATCGTGCGCGCGCACGACGTCGAGATCACGTTCGACGGCGCGGTCGCCGACCGCGAGCGGCTCGACGCCGCGCTCGAGCTGGCGAGCGCGTGGGCGAACCCGACCGACGCGGGCCCCTACCGCTAGGTGCAGCGCTGCCGCGCGCGCCGGGGCGCGGACCCGCGAACCCCGCCGTTACACGTACGGTCGCCGCTTCGACGTGATGCGGCCGATCGCCCAGGCGGCGGCGCCGATCGTGACGAACGCGAACAGCAGGCTCGTCTTCCACGCCTCCTGGCCGAGCAGCGGCGTCTTCGCGTAGCAGGCCTCGGTCGCCGTGCCGAGCTCGTCCCAGAACCCGCGCCCCGCGTCGACGCGCGACGCGTCGGTCTTCGCCGGCGCATTCGGATCCATCTCGCCGAGCGGCGTGTCGCGGAACGCGTGCCAGCTGCAGCTCGCGACGGGCGCGAGCAGCCACACGACCATCACGATCGCGCCGATCACGCACCACTTCGTGAGGCGGGCCCAGTCGAAGCCGATGCGTGGCACGCCTTAGCTTACTACGGGCAGCGATCTCGCCACGTGGCAACCGTGTCGACGCGCGTGCCGGCGGCGCCGGCGCGGTAGCGGTCGGCCAGCTCGCTGCAATCGCCCGCTTTCTCGACCGTGTCCCAAGACCCGCGCGTGTACTTGTAGTCGAGCCAGTCGCCGCGCGGGACGGTGACCGTGCCGCGCGCGACGCCCGGCGACACCCACGGCAGCGGCGTCTGCGCCCAGCCGGTCGCCGAGGTCGCGACCGCGATCGGCGGATCGGCCGGCGTGCCGGCGGGCACGTGAACCTCGAACGTGACCGCGACCGGCGGCCGCGGATCGGCGATCGCTGGGTCGTACGTCAGCACCAGCTCGCGGCTCGCCGCGTCGGGCACGGTCACCGCGAGCGAGCGATCGTCGGGATCGTACGCGTACGGCACCGGCGTGCCGTCCGCGGTGACGCCGGTCACCGCGCCATCGACGCGATGCACGCGCACCGTGACCGAGCGCGCGGGCACCGCGCCGTCGTGCGCGAGCGTGATGCGGGCGCCGTCGGCGCGGGGCTCGACCGAGATCGCGAGGTGAGATGCCGCGCCGCCGAGCGAGCCGCCATCGTCCTCGAAGAGCGTGGAGCTCGACGGCGCGGCACCCGAGTAGACCTCGATCGCGAGCGCGCCGTTGCCGGCATCCTCCGGCAGGATCGCGCCGGCGCGCGCGAACATCGGGAGCGCCGCGAGCCGCAACGACACCGTGATCGTCGCCGGGCCGTCGTAGATCGCGCCCGACGCGAGCTCGAACCACCTCCCCGCCGGCAGGTACACCGCGCGCGTCGTCGCGCCCGCGTCCATCACCGGCGCGACGAGCAGCGACGCGCCGAGCATCGCCTCGTCGTCCATCGTCGCGACCTGCGGGTCCTCGGGAAACTCCCACACGAGCGGGCGCAGCACCGGCGCGCCGGTGCGCGCGGCCTCGTCGGCGACCGAGTACAGGTACGGCAGCAGCCGATAGCGCTGGACGAGCCAGCCCTTCGCCGCCGCGAGCACCTCGTCGCCGAACATCCACGGCTCCTGGCCGGGCACGCCGCTGGTCACGTGCGCGCGCGCGAACGGCGAGACCGACCCGAGCGCGAGCCACCGCGCGTACAGCTCGGCGGTCGCGTGGCCGGAGTAGCCGCCGATGTCGCTGCCGCAGAACGGCTCGCCCGAGAGGCCAAGGCCGAGCAGCATCGGCAGCGTCTGGCGCAGGCCCTGCCACGTCGACGGCGTGTCGCCGGTCCACACCGCCGCGTAGCGCTGGATGCCCGCGTACCCCGCGCGCGACAGCACGAACGGCCGCTGCCCGCGCGCCGCGATCGCGTCGTATGTCGCGCGCGCCTCGAACAGCGCGTACGCGTCGTGCAGCGCGGCCATCGTCGTCGGCTCGCCGTCGCCGGCGACGCGCAGGTCGTCGGGGACCGTCGTGCCGCCGCCGCCTTCGGGGAACGTCGTCGGCTCGTTGACGTCGAGCCAGATCCCGGCGACGCCGCGATCGAGCACGCTGCCGACCTGCTGGCCCCACCACGCGCGGGCCGCCGGATCGCTGAAGTCGGGGAACGCCGCCGCGCCCGGCCACGCCGTGCCGCTGTAGATCGCGCCGCCGCCGTCGCGCAGGAAGTACGGCCGACCGGAGTCGTAGACGTCCCACCCCGGATCGATCTTGATCCCGGGATCCTCGATCGTCACGAGCCGGAAGCCGAGCTGCGCGAGCTGCGACGCGAGCCCGCTCGGATCCGGAAACGCCGCCGGGTCGAACGTGAACGAGCGAAAGCCGCGCAGGTGCTGGATGTCGAGCCAGATCGCGTCGGCGGGCAGCCCGAGCGCGCGGTACTGCTGTGCGATGCCGAGCACGGTCTGCGCGTCCGCGTAGCCCCACCGGCTCTGGTGAAACCCGAGCGCCCAGCGCGGCGGCAGCGCCGGCCGGCCGACGAGCTGCGTGTAGCGATCGAGCACGTCGGCCATGCGCGGCCCGGCGAGCACGTACTGATCGACGCCGCGCGCGCCGGCGATCGCGTACCGATCGGCAGATGGATCGGACAGGTCGATCGTCATCCGCCGGGTCGCGTCGGTGAACAGCCCGAACGCGGTCGCGCCGGCGAGGTGGACCTCGAGCGGGATCGCCTGGTACATCGGATCCTGGCCGGGGTGCCAGCCGCCGACCGCGGGGTCGTACGCGTCGGTGTTCCAGAACGTCCACGCGCGGCCGCGGCGATCGAGCCCGCCGGTGCGCTCGCCCAGGCCGTAGACGTGATCGCCCTGCCCCGCGCGCGCGAGGTGCGCGGCGTCGTCGACCGCGAGCGGCGCCGCGTCGGCGACCGCGACCGTGCCGTCCGCGAGCACCGCGCGCACGCGGCAGCTGTCGTCGACCGTGACCGTCATCGCGTCGCTGCACACGGCCGCCACACCGCCGTCGCCGCCGATCCGTGCGCTCGCATCGCCCGCGGGCACGCCGACCACCGCCCACGAGGTCGGGGTCGCGTCGCCGTAGTGCAGCTTGACGACGCCGCCCGCGATCGGCTCGACGGTGACGCCGCAGCTCGCGACCAGCGCTCCCGAGCTGCCGTCGGCCCAGGCCGGCAGCGGATCGCCGCAGCGCGCCGGTTGCGCATCGGGCTGCACGACGTGATGCGAGCAGCCGACGACGAGCAAGATCGCGAACGCGCGCACGCGCGCGAGCGCATCAAGCGGGATGCCAGCGCAAGTCCGCGACCCCACGCACGCGCGCCCGCCCGCGCGTTGCGAATCGCAACGATGGAGCGGCGCGATCAGAGATCGAACCAGCCGCCGATGGTCGACTGTAGTCCCAGCTGGGTTTCCTTGCCGGTGTCGCTCGTGACGCCATCGCTCGATCTCGAGGCCGAGAGATCGGTCCACAAGAGCGGTCCGAAACCTATGAACAGATGCCGTGCCGGGTGGAACAGAAGCGGCGCGAACACTTCGACACTCACTATGGTCTCGTCGAGGGTACCCGCCGCAGAAGCAGGTGCGGTCACCGTGTCCGAGCGCTTCGAATAACGCAGCGACACCACGGACCACAGCGACACCCTGGGCGCGAGCACCAGGTCGTAACCGCCTCGGACCGCGACTCCGTAGAGCCGCCCCGAGTCGGCATACCCACCGACGCCCTTGCCGCTGTAACCGCCCACCGCGAGCCCGCCTCCCACCGAGACGTGCGGCACGACGAAGTAATCCAGGCTCGGCGCGATGCTGACGCTGACGTCGGTCGTGTCGTCAGACGATCCCGACGGCGCACGGATGGTCGACCAGAACAACCCCACGCCGCCGCTCGGAACGATCTGGCCGGCGCCTCCGAACGAAGGCAGATCCGCGGAGGACGGCGTCGGCGCTGGCTGCGCGCGACCGAGCCTCGGGAGGATGACGAGGAGCAGCGCCACGCACACTCGCATGGTCCGACGATATGCGCGCGCACCGCCGTCGAGGGCCTGGTTCACGCGTCCTTCACGTCACAGCCCGAACGCGAACGCGAACTTGAGGAACGGCGCCACGCCGCCCGCGGGGATGCGCTCGTCGGCGACGAAGCCGTCGGCGAGCGCGATCTCGGCGCCGAGGACGAAGTCGCCCGAGGCCGTCGAGCCGGGGTGCACCTTCAGCCCGACGCCGGCGAGCGCCGCCGTCGGATGGGCGGCGCCGTGGCCGCCGAGCACCTGCTGCGCGGTGAGGCCGAGATCGAGGTGGACGCGCGAGTCCGAGCTCGCCCAGCTCCAGCCGGCGTGCCGCGACAGCTCGACGACCGGCGAGGCCGAGAGCGCGAGGTGATTGCTGCCGTCCGGCTCGTCGCCGACGCGCGGGCCGATGCCCTCGACCGCGAGCGCGAGCCAGCCGGTCACCGCGACGTGGACGTCGGCGCCCCACAGCACGTACGACAGCGCGCGGCCGCCGGCGTACGCGTAGCCGCCGCCGACGTCTCCGCCGAGCGTCACGCGGTGGCGCACCTCGGGCGGCGGCTCGAAGCCATACTCGGGCTGGATCATCGCGAGCTCCTGCCGCGTGAACCCGTTCGCCGCGGCCCACGCGTCGAGCCGCGGATCGTCGATGTCGGCGACGAGCGCGTACTCGTATCTCGCGCCGAGCTCCTTGGCGACCGCCTCGCCGTCGGTCGACGCGATCAGAAAGCCCACCGCGCACAGCCGGCCCTGCGGGTCGATGAACCTGGGCGTTCGCGGCCCGGGCGCGTCGAGGTGCGGGAACACGCCGCGGTCGGCGTACGCGCGCAGCACGTCGACGAGCGCCGCGCGCCGCGG
>JBLMXA010000321.1:0-9500 GCA_050257515.1 Acidobacteriota bacterium
GAGCTCACCGGCTCGAACATCGACATCAGCGGCTCGCCGCGCGACCCGCGCCTGCAGGGTTCGATCAACGTCCAGCGCGGCGAGTTCAAGATCCCGCTGACCCGCGCGAACTTCACGAGCACGCGCGGCACCATCGACTTCACGTCGAACGAGCGCGCGGCGAACCCGTCGCTCAACATCCAGAGCGACGCGCCCGACTATCAGGATCTGTCGGGCCAGCAGCACGTGATCTCGCTCGCGATCACCGGCACGCTCGAGCAGCCGCTGTGGGACCTCCACACGAACACCGGCCTCGACAAGTCGCAGACGCTCGCGCTGCTGTTCCTCGGCCGCAGCCCCGAGCAGCTGCGCCGCTCGCTCGGCGACCAGTCGATCGGCGTCGTCAACCCGACCGCGGGCGAGGTGTCGACGAACCCGTCGGGGACGTTCGGCGACCAGCTCGTCAAGGACCTCGCCGGCGACTGGGTGTCGCAACTCCTCGGCAACTCGCTGCTCAAGATCGCGCCGGTCGACATCCTGCGCTTCGAGCTCGGCTTCGGCTCGGTCGGCGTCCACGCCGAGAAGAAGCTGCTCGAGAACATCCGCCTGCTCGGCGACGCCGAGAGCACGGTGCGCGGCTACTCGCTGAACGTCCGCGGCGAGATCCGCACGCCCTACAACTCCCCGATCTGGTTCTGCCACCGGTGCCGGATCACGCCGCGCGATCGGCTCAGCGTGCAGGGCGGCTTCCTCGACAAGATCTACAGCGATCCGGCGGACCAGGCGCTCAACATCACCGACCTGCAAGGCAAGTTCGTGTACCGGCTGTTCATCCCATGACGAGGCGAGCCGCGATCGTCGTCATGCTCGCCGCCGCGGGCGTCGCGCACGCGCAGCCGGCCAAGCCGGCCCAGGCCGATGCCGCGTCGTGCCTCGCGATCGACACGACGCCGGGTGCGCCGATGACGCCGGCGCCGGCGCCGGGCCAGCTCGCGGCGCCGATCCCGTGGACCGAGTTCGTCGTCGAGGGCCACCTCGCCGACCCGCCGGAGCTCGTCCACGAGCTGCTCGCGCCGACGCTCGACCACTACCGCACGAACCTGACCGCGAAGACGCTCGTCGACATCAGCAAGGTCGCGGCGAAGTTCGGCTACCAGCTCGTCGATGACAAGACGCGCGAGACGCCGAGCGGCCCCCAGCTCGTGCTCCACCTCGAGACCCTGCCGATCGTGCGGCTCGTCGACGTCGACATCCCGAAGCAGGGGCTGTTCGACAAGCTGCTCGACGAGGAGGTGCGCCGCCGCATGCAGCTGCGCACCGGCAGCTACCTGCCGGCCGATCCGATCCGCCGCCAGTGCGCGCTCGTCGAGGAGCGCCAGCGCATCGAGGACTTCCTGCACGACGAGGGCTACTTCGACGCGAAGGCGGACATCAAGCCGACGCTCGAGGGCAAGGACGGCGCGACGCTCAACGTCGTCGTCGATCTCGGCGCGGTCTACAAGATCTGCAAGATCGACCTGCTCGCGAGCGAACGCCTCGCGATCGACGCCGGCGAGATCAAGGCGATCTTCAAGCACGGCGATCACTGGTACGAGTTCGGAAAGGATCGGTTCACCCGCACGCAGCACCAGGAGGATCTGCAGAAGGTCCGCGAGCTGTTCCACAAGCGCGGCTACCCGATGGCGCGCGTGCAGTCGAGCTTCAACGACCCCGAGGGCGCGCGCACGTCGTTCGACCGCCGCACGAAGTGCGTCAACCTGCGGCTGACGATCGATCAGCGCCGCAACGTCGACATCCGGTTCGACGGCAACGATCGCGAGTCGGTCACCGACGAGGCGCTGCGCAGCAAGCTGACGTTCGATCAGGCCGGCAGCGTCGATGACGTCGAGGCGCAGAACTCGGCGCGCGCGATCGTCGACTACCTGCAATCGCGCGGCAACTTCGACGCGCGCGTCACCTACACGCGCACGCAGCAGCAGCAGCCCGAGCTCGAGATCATCACGTTCCACATCGAGCAGGGCAAGGGCCGCCAGGTCCAGGGCGTCGAGTTCGTCGGCAACATCAAGGATCCGAAGAATCCGCTGTTCAAGGAGCTCAGCGACGCGGCGCTCGGCGACATCATCGCGACCAAGCCGTACGACTTCGCGAAGGACGTGCTCGGCACGACGCGCAACGCGACCTCGGAGCTGCTGGCGGCCGACGTCGATCGCATCCGCGAGTACTACCGGCGCATCGGCTACCGCGAGGCCGAGGTCGACGTCAGCGCGAGCCCGGGCTGCCCGGTCAGCGGCGACAAGACCGGCATCAAGGCCGACTGCGCGCTCGACGATCCCGCGCTGATCGCGCCGCTCGTCGCGACCGGCGACGGCGACGACCTCTACGTGCGGTTCACGATCGTTCCCGGCCCGCGCACCGAGCTCGTCGCGGTCGAGCTCGAGCCCGGCGACGCCGAGGCGAGCCGCGAGCTCGGCGACGGGCTGTGCCGGATGATGCTCGGCGAGCTCGCGAACGAGCTGCGCGACCAGGACCCGAGCGCGTCGGGGTTCGCGCGGCGCGTCGACGCGAACCGCTGCAACGCCGTCGCGAAGGGCGTGCCGTTCCGCGAGGACTTCGTCGCCGGCACGAAGGACCGGCTGCGCGACTTCCTGTTCAAGCAGGCGCGGCCGCGCGCCGATCTCGACTACGAGGTGCGCGTCGTCGGCCCGCACGCGGTCGAGGCGCACTTCAAGGTCCAGACGATCGAGCAGCGGCGCGTCGGCAAGGTCGTGATCCGCGGCGCGTTCCGCACCGAGCCCTCGATCATCCGCGGCGAGCTGCAGCTGCGCGAGGGCCAGCTGCTCACCTCCGACGCGCTCGCCGACGCCGCGCGCCGGCTGCGCAACACCGGCCTGTTCGACGCCGTCAACATCGACCTCCCCGACATCTCGAACGAGAGCCAGGAGGTCAACATGATCGTGCGCGTCGAGGAGCGCTACTGGTACGCGGCGGCGCTCGAGGTCGGCACCGGCTACTCGAGCTACAACGGCCTGTTCGGCACCGTCGGCGCGACCGCGTCGAACCTGTTCCACCGCGGCGCCTCGCTGCAGATCCAGGCGACGTACGGCCAGAAGATCACCGACCTCGAGGCGACGTTCCGGCTGCCGCAGTACCTGATCCGCCGGTGGGTGCCGCACAACCTCGAGTTCCAGACCGAGCTCAAGGGCCTCTACCTCGTGCAGGACACGCCGCGGTTCGGCCTGCTGACCACCGAGGGTGCCTCGCTCGGGCTCACGCGCGTGGTCTCTCGCCCGAAGACGTTGTCGCGCAAGAAGGCGTACACGATGAGCTTCGGCGTCCATTACGACTACCGCCTGCGCACGCGCAACGTCGACGCGCTGCGGCCGATCGGCGCGGACATGGATGACACGCAGGTCGCGATCGAGACGACGACCGGCTCGGTCGGCGTCACCGGCGATCTCGACGGCCGCGTCGACCGCAGCGGCCAGCTGTCGCCGCTCGCGCCGTCGGACGGCTACCACCTCGGGGCGACGGTGTCGTACGCGAGCCCGTACCTGCTCGGCCAAGACACGTTCATCAAGGTGTCGGCGACCGGCTCGTTGTTCCGGCCGTGGGGCGACAACCTCGTGCTGCGCGCGGACCTCCGCTACGACCAGGGTTTTCCGCTCGGCGGCGCGGTGCTGCTGCCCGATGTCGAGCGGTTCTTCGCCGGCGGCGACAACACCGTGCGCGGCTACCAGGACGACCGGCTGGCGACCGAGATCATCCAGACCGGCGTGCCGCCGCTGTCGGGCGTGTCGCAGATCCGCGTGATCCCCGCCGGCGGCAACATCCGCACGCTCGGCAGCCTCGACGCGCAGTACCGGATCTGGAAGGTGTTCGCCGGGGCGCTGTTCACCGACGCCGGCATGATCACGAACCAGTGGAGCACGGTGACGCTCGACGACATCCGGCCGTCGGTCGGCGCCGGCCTGCGCGTGATCTCGCCGTTCGGCATCGGCGCGGTCGAATACGCGGTGCCGATCCGGCCGCACCTCGGCGACGACCCGCGCGGCCGCATTCACTTCTACTTCGCCGCGCGGGCGCAGTTTTGATGATATAAGCCCCGGCCAAGGAGAAGACGTATGGGACGCGGAGACAATCGCCGGACCTGGAAGATGCGCCGCAAGAAGCGCCAGCGGAAGCTCAAGGCGCGCACCAAGCGCCACATCGAGGCGGGCAAGGCGGCCAAGAAGCCTGCTGCGCCGGCGAAGAAGAAGTAGTCTCTTGGCGTGACCCCCGAGCGGACCCGCTGCGTGATGACGCAGATCGTGATGCCGATGCACACCAACGGCGTCGCGGGCGTCATGTTCGGCGGGATCATGATGCAGTGGATCGACGTCTGCGCGGGCGTCGCCGCGATGCGGCTCGCGCGCGGCGCGGTCGTCACCGCGTCGATCGACCGGCTCGACTTTTTGTCGAAGGTGTTGGTCGGCGAGACGGTCGTGCTGCAGGCACAGGTCAACGCCGCGAGCCACACCTCGATGGAGGTCGGCTGCCGCGTCGAGACCGAGGACATGCGCACCGGCACGCGCCGCTACGTGACGAAGGCGTACCTGACGTTCGTCGCGACCGACGACCAGGGCCGGCCGCGGACGCTGCCGCAGCTGGTGCTCGAGACCGACGACGATCGCCGCCGCCACGCCGAGGCCGAGCGCCGCCGCGCCGAGCGCCTGCGTGCGGCCGGGAGGAAGGCCTGAGATGACGGTGACGATCGATCGCAGCTCGTGGGGGCGCCTGCGCGTGACCGGCGGCGACCGCGAGCGGTTCCTGCAGGGCCTGACGACGGTCAACGTCACCGCGCTCGCCGATGGCGCGCACGCGTGGGGCGCGATCCTGTCGCCGAAGGGCCGCGTGCTGAGCGTGATCGACGTGACCCGGCTGTCCGCGGAGTACCTGATCGCGTGCGAGGCGAGCATCGCCGACAAGACGCGCGGGCTGCTCGAGCGGTACGCGGTGATGGACGACGTCGCGTTCGAGCCGCTCGCCGGGCCCGCCCACCAGGTGTGGGAGGACGCGGTCGACGCGTGGCGCGCGCCGATCGTCGGCGGCGCGGGCGACGGCGCGCTCGCCGAGGACGCGCCCGAGGCCGAGCGGCTGCGCGTGCGCGCGGGGTTCGTGCGCTACGGCGTCGACATCGACGAGGACCACTTCCCGTTCGAGACGCCGCTCGCGCAGTTCCTCGACTACGGCAAGGGCTGTTACGTCGGCCAGGAGCCGGTGTTCCGCGTCCACGCGCAGGGCAACGCGGCGCGCGCGCTGCGCGGGCTCGTGATCGAGGGCGAGGGAACGGTCGCGCGCGGTGCCGTGATCGCGCACCCCGCGAAGGCGAACGCGGGCGAGGTGACGAGCGCGGTCGACGGCGGCGACGGCACGACGCTCGCGCTCGGCTACCTGCACCGCACGTGCTGGGACATCGGCGGGACCGTCGAGATCGGCGGCCGCAAGGCGACGGTGCGCGAGCTGCCATGGTGAAGCTCGCGCTCGTGGCGCTGCTCGCGGGCTGCAGCTACGTCACCGACAGCTTCACGACGAACGACTTCTCCGGCGACCCGTTTCCGTTCCCGATCGAGAACGCCGGCGGCGCGATCGTGATCGGCGTGCAGCCCGACGGCGACACCGTGCACACCGGCGTGCTCGACGTGATGTCTCCGGTGACGATCGTCGACCACGGCCCGCAGGCCGCGCCGACGATCGACTTCCCGAACGTGACCTTGTTCGGCGTACGCGCGGCGACCGGCGAGCTCGACCTGCCGCGCGCGAAGCTGATCGAGCCGCAGCTCGTCACGCTGCACCCGTGCAGCGGCCCCGAGTGCGACGTCGGGACGGACGCGTCGCCGACCGCGATCACGTCGATCGTCGGCATGAACGCGTTCGCGAGCGACGCGCTGCGCCTCGACCTCGCGAACGGCCAGATCTTCATCCTGCCCGACATCGCCGGCGACGAGACCGCGCGGTCGTACGCGTGCGACGCGGTGTTCCCGCTGCCGTTCCGCGGCGGCGGCACGTTGCTCGTCGGCGGCACCGAGGTGCCGTTCGCGAACTGGCGGATCGCGATCGGCGCGTGCTTCGCGCCCGATCCGAATCCCTCCGCGCTGCAGAGCGCGCGCGGCGCCGACATGTTGCTGGTCGCGTCGACGAGCATCGGCACCTCGCTGCTCGCGGCGACGTCGTACCAGCGCTACCACGACGAGCAGTGCCCGAACACGAGCGTGCCCTGCGCGATCCCGGATGTCGCGACGCTGCCGGTCGCGAGCGCGTTCTTGCCGTCGGGGCTCGTCACCGGCCACCTCGCGACGATCCCGAGCCTCGCGCTCGTCGGCAACTCGACGAGCCGCCCGCGCGCACCGTGCCGCCAGGTCTACGCGAACCACTACCTCGCCGTGCAGAACTGCGACAACCCGGCCGATCCGAGCACGTGCCCCTGCTACAACGCCTCCGACTCGCCGCACACGAGCGCGTTCTGCGCGGCGCCGGCGACCGTCGAGCTCGCGCCGGCCGCCGGGCTGCCGATGCTGGTCATCGACGACGCCGATCCGACGCTCCAGGCGCTGCGCGCCGAGCTGCGCCCGAACCAGCCGGAGGTCGACGGCGTGCTCGGCACGTCGGCGCTCCAGGGCCTGCAGCTCGACCTCGACTACCCGCACGCCCGCCTGCTCGGCCGCTGCTCGGACGCCAGCGTGTGCTCGGCACGCCCCGAGCTCACCGGCGACGCGGCCGAGCGCACGCAGGTCCAGGGCTGCCTGGGGCTGCAGTAGCGGTGCCGCTACTCGTCGAGCGACGTCACGTCCTTCAGCACGTCCTCCGGCTTGCCCGTCGCGACGATCTTGCCCTTCTCGATCCGCACGACCTGGTCCGCGAGCATCCGCGCCTCCGCGACCGAGTGCGTGACGTGCACGACCGGCACCTGCAGCTCCTTCGCGAGCTCCCTGACGAGCCCGACGAGCTGCGCGCGCAGCTCGCGATCGAGCGCCGAGAACGGCTCGTCGAGCAGCACGAGCCGCGGGCTGCGCGCGAGCGCACGCGCGAGCGCCACGCGCTGCGCCTCGCCGCCCGAGAACGTGCGCGGCTTGCGTCCCGCGAGGTGTCCCACCCCGAGCCGATCGAGCAGTGCCTGCGCCTTCGCCGGCCGCTCGTGCCTCGGCACGTCGTGCATGCCGTAGCCGACGTTGTGCAGCGCGGACATGTGCGGGAACAGCGCGAGCCCCTGGAACACGTACGCGAGCCGGCGATGGTGCACCGGCACGTCGACGTGCTCGCCGCGATCGAGCCACACCTCGCCGCCGAGCGCGACGCGCCCCCGATCCGGCTGCTGCAAGCCGGCGAGCACGGCGAGGATCGTGCTCTTGCCGGAGCCCGATGGTCCCATGATGCACGTGATGCCCGGCGGGCACCGCAGCTCGACCTCGAGCACGAACTCGCCGCGCGCGAGCCGGATATCGATCGCCAGCTCAGACACGGTGGTGGTGCAACCGGCGGGTCAGCCGGTTCGCGGCGAACAGGATCGCGACCCCGACGATCGTCGTCGCGATCGCCATGCCGATCGCGGCGTCGCCGTGGCCGCCGATGAACTGGTCGTACATGTAGATCGAGGCCGGGCTCGTGTGCTGGATGCCGATGCCGTCGATGTGCGTGCTCGCGACGACCTGGGTGATGCCGTAGTCGCCGAGCGCGCGCGCGAACCCGAGCATCGCGCCGGCCGCGATCCCCGGTGCGGCGAGCGGCAGCGTCACGGTCACGAGCACGCGCACGGGCGACGCGCCGAGCGTGCGCGCCGCCGCGACGAGGTTCGGCTCGACCGCGTCGAGGCCGACGCGCACCGTGCGCACGACCAGCGGCAGCGCGCCGACCGTCGCCGC
The DNA here is from genome assembly GCA_050257515.1 of Acidobacteriota bacterium. Lineage (GTDB taxonomy): Bacteria > Myxococcota_A > Polyangia > Haliangiales > Haliangiaceae > JABFXX01. Next base: position 7,875 of record JBLMXA010000321.1, read on the forward strand.
GATCACCGCGCCGGTGAACGTGAACACGATGTTGTGGCCGGTCAGCCAGTGCCAGCCGCGGCCGACCGCGCTGTCGGGGCCGAGCGCGGTGAACAGGTAGTAGCCGAGCACCGTCGGCGGCAGCACGAGCGGCGCCGACACGATCGCGTCGACGAAGTCGCGCGCGGGCAGCTTCTTCCAGCCGAGCAGCACCGCGAGCGACGTGCCGAGCACGAGCGACACGCACATCGCGATGGTCGCGATCTGCAGCGACAGGAGGAGCGGCTCCCAGGTCACTCGCGTATCTTAGTCCGGCAAGCGGACGACGAACACCGCACCGAGGTCGCCTCTCTCCTCGACGTGGATCGTGCCGCCGTGGGCCTCCACCGCCAGCTTGCAGAAGTAGAGGCCGAGGCCGCGGTTCGCGCGCGCCGAGGCGCGGCGGCGCTCGACCTGGAAGTAGCGGCCGAAGATCGCGTCGCGCTCGGCGATCGGCACCGGCGGGCCGCTGTTGCCGATCGCGAGCTCGAACCTGCCGTCCGCGCGCTTCGCGCTGATCCCGCAGCGCCCGCCGCGCGGCGCGTAGCGGGTCGCGTTGTCGAGCAGGTTCTCGACGACGCGCGCGAACAGCTCGCGATCGATCGACACGACGAGCTCGGGATCGACGTCGACGTCGCAGCGCAGCTGCCGCACCTCGAAGTGCGCGCGGCTGCCGGCGCGCGCGCGATCGATGAGCTCGATGAGCCGGACCGGCGCGCGCGCGGCGTGCAGCATGCCGTCCTCGAGCTCGTCGACGTCGAGGATCGTCGCGACCAGCCCGAGCGCCTTGCCGAGCAAGGTCTCGGCGTCGGCCAGGTACTGCTCGAGCTGCGCCGACATCCCGTCCGGCCCGATCTCCTCGCGCATCAGCTGCAGGTAACCCTGCACGGCGGCGAGCGGGCTGCGCAGGTCGTGGACGACGAGCGCCGCGAGCACGCGCTTCTTCTCGCGCAGCTCTCGCGCGGTGTCGCTCTCCTCCGCGAGCGCCATCACCCCTTCACTTGGTTGCGTCCGGCTTCCTTTGCGGCGAACAGGTGCGTGTCGGCCTGCTTGATGAACTCGAGCGCGTCCTCGATCTCGCCGCGCAGGCTCGCAACTCCTATCGACACCGTCACCGGGATCACCGCGTCCTCGAACTTGAACTCGGCCTGCTCGACGAGCTTGCGGATCTTCTCCGCGAACTGCATCGCGTTGTAGTGATCGATCTCCGGCAGCACGATCGCGAACTCCTCGCCGCCGTAGCGCGCGAGCACGTCCTCGCGCCGGATCCGCGTCTTGATCACGCTCGCGAGGTGCTTGAGCACGTGATCGCCGGCGAGGTGGCCGAAGCTGTCGTTGACGCCCTTGAAGCGATCGATGTCGAACATGATCAGCGACAGGTCGCGGCGGTAGCGCAGCGCGCGCCCGATCTCGCGCTCGAGCGTCTCGACGAAGTAGCGACGGTTGAACACCTGGGTCAGGCCGTCGACCGTCGTGAGCCGGTAGATCTCCTCGTGATACGCGTTCTCGATGTTGTTGCCGCTGAGGAACTTGAAGATGCAGCGGCCGACCTTGATGAGGTCGCCGTCGCGCAGCACGTACTCGTCGATCATCTCGTCGTTGACGTAC
>JBLMXA010000322.1:0-23373 GCA_050257515.1 Acidobacteriota bacterium
CGGTGCCCGGCGCGTCGGGTTCTTCGGCTGCTCGTCGACCGCGTACTGCACCGATCCGATCGACGGCGCGAAGACGTTCCTGTCGACGCTCGGCACGCCGATCGGCCGCGATCTCGCGATCGAGATCGACGACGACGAGCCGACGGTCGAGCGCAAGGTCGACGCCTACTTCCGCGCCGAGCTCGACCACGCCGCGCACGACAAGACGTACGCGCCGGTCGACTGGGTGTGGTTCGGCAACCAGCGGACCGGGCTCGCGCGGTTCGGCCGCGCGCTCGCGCGCGTCAAGCAGCGGCTCGGCATCGACGTCCAGGTGATCGCGAACAACTGGGCGGTCGACGAGTCGCTGCCCGCGGCGTGTGGCGACGCGTGCACCGGCTTCTTCGGCATCCAGCCGCTGCCGGCGTTCGGCGACGGCTCGGCGGAGGGCATGCAGCACCTGCTCGAGGTTCATCGCGCGCGCCGCGCCGCGAGCCACGAGCCAGAGGGCGCGCACGCGACCGCCGCGTACGTCGCCGGCTTCGTCGCCGTCGACGCGTGGCGGCACGCGCTCGAGGCGGTGCTCGACGCCGGCCAGCCGGTGACCGGCGCGAACCTGCGCGCCGCGTACGAGCAGTTTCGCCAGCGCTCGATCGACGGCTTCGCGGTGCTCACCTACACGCCGGCCGATCACCGGCCGCAGGCGGCGGCGCGCGTCTACAGGCTCACCCGCGACGGCACGCTCGCGAAGGTCGGCTCGCCGCTGTCGATCGAGCTCAAGAAGGACTGGCTAGGCTGGTGACAAATCCTCAGTCCAGCTCCTTCACGGCCTCGATCACGTCCGCGACGTGGCCCTTCACGCTGACCTTCGGCCAGTGGCGCGCGACCTTGCCGTCGCGATCGACGAGCACGGTCGAGCGGATGATGCCCTTCAGCTTCTTGCCGTACATCACCTTGTCACCCCACGCGCCGTACGCCTCGAGCACCTTGCCCTCGGGATCGCTGAGCAGCGGGAACGACAGCTCGTACTTGTCGCGGAACTTGCAGTGCGACGCGATCGAGTCCTTGCTGACGCCGAGCACGATCGCGCCCAGCTTCTTGAACGTCGGCATCGCGTTGCGAAAGTCCTGCGCCTCGAGCGTGCAGCCGGGCGTGTTGTCGCGCGGATAGAAGTAGACGACGACCGGCTTGCCGGCGAGGTCGGAGAGCTTGACCTTGCCGCCCTCGGACGACTCGAGCGCGAACGCGGGTGCTTTCTTGCCGACTGCGACCATGGCGGTGTGATACACGAGATCGTGATGCGTTGGCTCGTCTGCCTGTTCGGACTCCTCGGCCTCCTGGCCGCCTGTCAGCACACCGATTCCGCCGAGCGCTCCGCCGAGATCGTCTCGCACAGCGCGCCCGCGGTCGCGCCGGCACCGGCGCCGGCGCCCGCGCCCGCGATGGCGCCACCCGCGATGACGGTCGGGCACAGCTGCGGCGGCGCGTGCGGCGCGTCGTGCGACGGCCACTGCGGCCCGTCGTGCGGCGGCGGCGAGGCGCCGAGCTGGCACACCCCCGACAAGGCGGCGTGGACCGCGCTCCACGTGACAGGCATGCACTGCGGCGGCTGCGCGCGCCGCATCGAGAGAGCGCTCGCGGGCGTCGATGGCGTGCTCGGCGTCAAGGTCGACGTGCCGACCGCGAAGGTCGAGGTCGCGACCGCCTCCGGCGTCGACGCCCGGCACCTCGTGTCGTCGACGATCGACGGCCTCGGCTACCACGTCGAGTAGCTGCTACACTGGCGAGGATGGGCCGTCTCGTCCTCGCGCTCGTACTCGCAGGCTGCGCCTCGCACGCGGCATCCGGTCCGGCCTGGCCCAAGCCATCGCCGACCGACACCGACGGCGGCGAGAGCATCGCGCCGCACGTCGTGCGCTCGGCCGAGGCCACGGTCGACAAGTCCGACGACGACGACAAGCCCGCGCCCGCTCCGGCCGCGGCGCCCGCTGCGAAGGACGCGCCCGCGACGAAGGACGCGCCGGCCGCGACGCCCGGCGCGCCGGCCCCGCCGGCCGTCGAGGAGCCGACGACGGTCGAGGACATCGTGATCGAGATCGACGACTGAGCGCGACAGCCCTGGATTCAGGCAGTTGCGCTGCTGAGGTCGATGCAAAGCAACCTTTCGAGCGACGCGCCGATAACACCCTCATGAGTGACCTGCCGCGTGCGCTTCACGATTCCCAGTCATCATCTCTTCTGCCCTTAGCAGAGCGCCTCGCCTATGATCGGGAGATGGTGCGGTGTCGTGTGGCGGTGCTCGTCTTGATCCTTTCGGTCACTGGTTGCACGAAGAAGAACCCGTTGCTCGTTTGTCCCGGTGGAACGTGCAGCGATCCACAATTCCCGTTCTGTGACGCTGATGGTGCGATCAGTGGTGAGCCGGGCACGTGCATTGCTGTTTCGTGTGCGCCCAATACATTTGTGGCGTGCGACGGCGACAACGTGATCACCTGCGATCAGGTCGGAACAAACTACGACACGCAGCATTGTGTGAGCGGTTGTAACGACCAGCTGGGCGCCTGCAATGCGTGTCAGCCGAACATGAGCGCGTGCGGTGCCGACGGCACACTGCATGTCTGCGACGCGCAGGGGATCGACACACCGGTTCGCTGTGCAGCAGGTTGCATCGATGCGCCTGCTCCGCACTGCGCTTATGTGAGCCCGCACTACTTGCCGGGTGCTTGTGATGGGACCGCTCAAGGCAGCTTGAACATCGCTTCCGATCAGACATTGGACACCTCGATGGATGCCACCTGTAACGGTGGAATCGTCCAGCAAATCGGTGCGCCCGATATCTGTGTCGTTCGATACGCAACGCTGAGCGTTTCACCGACCGCAGTGTTGCGCGTCATCGCGAGCACGATGGGAACCAACGTCAAGAATCGCCCGATCGCATTCATCGTCGATGGAGACCTTGTGATCGACGGCGAGCTCGATGCTGCTGCGAGGGGACCGAGATCCTCCAGCCAATCGAGTGGTCCGGGCGGCGGTTACGTCTCCGAGTTCAACGGCGATCTCTCCACGGGCGGGGCCGGCGGCGCCGGGTTTGCGACGACCGGAGGAAGCGGTGGCAACACGGTGGCTGATGGCGGAGCGCAGAACGGGGGCGCCCAGCTACCAAACCCGCTCACAAGTGTCTTCGAAGGCGGTCCCTCCAGTCCGGGCGGTGGTGGAGGGGGCGTCATGCTCGTCTCCTGCCACGGAACGGTAAAGATCTCCGGCGTGGTTAGCCTCGGCGGCGGTGGCGGGATCAGCGGCTACATCTCGACCTTCTGTTTTCCTGGGTCGGGTGGTGGGGCAGGCGGGAGCCTCCTCGTCGAGGGCATGAACGTAGAGATCACGGGCTCGCTGTTCGCGAACGGCGGTGGCGGCGGCGCCGGCTGCGCGCCCGGTACTCAGGCGACATCCGACCAGCACGGAGCAGATGGACCGTTGTCTGACACAACGGCTGCGGCTGGCGGGATTGCCGTGACCGGCGCCGGCTCGGGAGGAGCTGGTGGAATCGGGCCGAATGCTCCCGGTGATGGAAGACGCAGCACGGTATCCGGCGATCATCCGGGCGGCGGTGGCGGGAGCATTGGTTGGCTGCAGGTTGGCGTGCCGAACGGTGTCACGCCGTCAGTGACGCCATTGCACGCCTCGCCGCCGGTTCAAGTAGACGTTCCAGTGAGTGTCCGCTGAAAGCGGCGCTCGCAGTTCGCATGATGTTGATCAGCTACGGACAGTAGCAGTGGTCGGCGCTGGGAATGCTCGTGTCGTACAGGCAGAACTTCGGCCCGGTCGCCGGGAAGAAGTAGCCGACGGCCATGCACATCTCGTTGGTCGCCGCGCTCGTGCCGGCGACGACCGTGGTGCCGGAGTTCGAGCCGGTGTTGTTGTACGTGCACTCCCACGTCAGCTTGCCGCCCGAGAACGTGTAGAACGGCGTGCTGTTCCATACCTGCGCGCCCGGGTGCTCCCAGTCCGTGCTCTCGAACACCGTTGTCGAGCCATCCTTGACGTCGGTGTGGATGCCCTGCTTGTGGTCGTGTGTCGACATCGTCCAGAACTGCATCGTCGGCGCGCTGCAGGTCGCGGACACCGTCACGTTCGTCGCCCCCGGGCCGATGCTGATGCTGTTGTTGTACGTGATGTACGCGTCGGTCTGCGTGTACGCCGCGCCCGACATCAACCCGTACGCCTTGAGCGACACGTGCGCGGTGAGCACGTTGTCGGTGGTGTTGAGGTAGTGCATCTGCATCGCCGCCTCGGTGTTCGGCTGGATCAGCTGCGCGAGCGGCTTGCCGGTACCGTCATCCGGCGGCAGATCCTGCTCCTGGTGCGGCACCTGCGACGCGTACACCCACTTCGGCGTGTTCTGCAGGCTCCCCGAGGTTCCGAGGCCACAGCTGTTTGTCATGTCGAGGCCATCGGCCTGCGACGCGCCGCCGACGAACAGGATCATGTGGTGGCTGCCCGGCGTCATGTCGGAGACCCACTTGTTGACCGGCACCGCGACGGTGTTCGACGTGTGGAAGTAGTAGCAGTACGTCACCTCCTGCCCGGGCTGGAGCATGATGTCGGTGCTCGTGACCTCGAACGCGGGCGTGCCGTTCGGATCCGGTGCATCGATGCCACCACCACCACCTCCTCCTCCGCCACCGCCGCCGCCGCCGCCGCCGGCACCACCGCTGCCGCCGCAGGCGGCCAGGAACATCACGAGAGCGAGCGAGCTACGCATGTGGACCCCCAAGGTTCAGAGCAAGCATTTGCAGGCGCCGCTGGACATGAAGCAGCCGCGCGGGCCAGCGGACGGAAAGTAGTAGCCGCCGCCCATGCACATCTCGTTGGTGGCGGCGCTGTTGCCGGAGACGACCGTGTTGTTCGCGTTCGTGCCGTCGTTCGTGTACGTGCACTCCCAGGTCATGCCGCCGGTAAACGAATAGAACGCCGGCGAGTCCCACTGCTGGACCGTCGGGTGCTCCCAGTCGTTGGTGGTGAGCAGCGTCGTCGAGCCGTCGAGGATGTCGTCGGCGACGGTCTGCTTGTGCGAGTGCGTCGTCATCGACCAGAACTGGTAGCTGCGGAAGTTCGTCAGCTCCGTCGGGTCGGTCGGGCACGTCGCGCTCACCTTGAAATCGACCGCGTGAGGCGGGATCGCGATGTCCCGGTTGTACGTGATGAACGGATCGGTGTGCGTGAAGCCCTTGCCCTCGGGCAGCGCGTAGCCCTGCAGCGTGACGTGCACGGTGAGCGGCTGATCGGTCGAGTTCAGGTAGTGCATCTGGAAGAACCCGGCGGTGTTCGGCTGGATCTGCTGCGCGAGCGGGAACCCGGTGCCGTCGTCCGCCGGGAAGTCGGCCTCCTGGTGCGGGATCTGCGTCAGGTACACCGGCAGCGGGATCGAGCCGCCGCCGCCGCCGCTGCAGTCGTCGATCGTGCCGTCGGGCGGCGGCGTGCCGCCGAGCGTCTGGAAGAAGATCATGTGGTGGCTGCCCGGCGTCAGATCGGACACCCACTTGTGGATCGCCACCGCCGTCTGGTTCGGCGTGTGGAAGTAGAAGCACTGCGTCGTCTCTTCGCCGGGCCCGATCGTCAGATCCGAGCTGGTGACCTCGATCGCCGGCTGGTTCGAGCCAGAGCTCGGACTCGACGTGCATCCAGCGAGAACGACGACCAGGAGCGAGCTGCGCATGGTTACCCTCGCGCGCGAGCGTCCACCAACCCCGACCGGGCTGTAAAGCGGTTTTATTGAACAGAAGTTCTGTTTCACTAACACCGAGTGATGCGAGCGTGCGCCGGGACACGCTGCGACGGGTGCGACGTAGAATCCATCACATGACGCGCTTCGACGTCGACCTGTTCGTGATCGGCGGCGGCTCCGGCGGCGTGCGGGCGGCGCGGGTCGCGGCCGAGCACGGCGCGCGCGTCGCGATCGCCGAGGCGAGCCAGTGGGGCGGCACGTGCGTCGTCCGCGGCTGCGTGCCGAAGAAGCTGATGGTGTACGCGAGCGAGGTCTCGCGTGCGCTCGTCGACGCGCGCGGGCAGGGCTGGACGATCCCGGAGGCGACGTTCGACTGGCCGGCGTTCCTCGCCGCAAAGGACGCCGAGATCGCGCGGCTGTCGGCGATCTACGCCGACCGGCTGCGCGGCGCCGGCGTGCGGCTGTTCGAGGCGCATGCCCGGCTCGCCGACGCGCACACGATCGAGGTCGGCGGCGAGACCGTCACCGCGGCGAACGTGCTCGTCGCGACCGGCGGGCGGCCGAAGCTGCCCCCGGCCGGCACGTGGATCAGCTCCGACGAGGCGTTTCACCTGCGCGCGCTGCCAAAGCGGCTCGCGATCCTCGGCGGCGGCTACATCGGCGTCGAGTTCGCGCACATCTTCGCCGGCTTCGGCGCCGACGTCACGCTGATCGCGCGCGGCGGCGTGCTGAAAGGCTTCGATCCCGACGTGATCGCGGAGGTCACGCGCGGGCTCGGCCAGCACGGCATCCGGCTCGTGGAAGGCGACGCACTCGGCGACGTACCGCACGACGTCGCGATGGCGGCGATCGGCCGCGAGCCGCGGAGCGCGGGCCTCGGGCTCGCCGAGCTCGGCGTGACGATCGATCGGCTCGGGGCGGTCGCCGTCGACGAGTGGTCGCGCACGAGCGTGCCGCACGTCTACGCGGTCGGCGACGTCACGTTCCGCGTCGCGCTCACGCCGGTCGCGATCCGCGAGGGCCAGGCGGTCGCGGACACGCTGTTCGGCAACCGGCCGACTCCGATCCGCCATCATCTGATCCCGACCGCGGTGTTCGCGCAGCCCCCCGCCGCGGCGGTCGGCCTCACCGAGCCCGCGGCGCGTGCCGCCGGCTTCGACGTCCAGATCTTCCGCGCGCGGTTCCGGCCGATGCGCTACGCGCTGTCGGGCCGCGACGAGCACGTGATGATCAAGCTCGTCGTCGATCGCAACAGCGACCGGATGCTCGGTGTCCATGTCGTGGGCCCGGATGCGCCCGAGATCGTCCAGGCGGCCGCGATCGCGGTGACGATGGGCGCGACGAAGGCCGATTTCGATCGCACGTTCGCTTTGCACCCAACGACCGCGGAGGAGCTGGTGTTACTCAGGGGATGAAGCCCTGGATCCTGGGAATCCTCGCGGCGTGTTCCAGCTCCGTGACACGCGCTCCGGCTCCCGTTCCGGTTCCGGCTCCGGCTCCGGCTCCAGCTCCGGCTCCGGCTCCTGTTCCGGCTCCCGCTCCGGTCGCCGCGGTCGCGCTGTCGCTCGACGCCGATGCCGCGGCCGATGCGCCGCTCGCGCAACACCAGTGCATCCGCTCGGCGCTGTACCCCGACGGTCCGCCTCCCGATCCCTCCGAGACGCGCTTCGAAGGCGAGGGCGTCACCGCCGACGAGCTCGCCGCGGAGGCAGCCAGGAAGGTCCCGATCGCGGGCAAGTGCGACGTGCGGCTGCGCCAGCGCACGGAGGCTGCGATCCTGTCCGCGAAGCCGCCGGCGCCGCTGCCGTGGAGCGCGCCGTGGAATCACCGCGGCACGGTCGCGTACTACGATCGCGTGCTCGCCGCGCTCGCGATCAGCGACGCCGAGCAGCGGCGGCTCGTCAAGGACGGCATGGTCGTTCCGGCGCGGCTCGCGTACGACGACTACTCGTCGGCGTACTACGACATCCATCGCGCGCAGCTGCCGATCTTCATCACCGCGGACTCGATCCTCCACGCGATCTACGCGTCCCACGATCACCTGCTCGCGAAGCTCGAGCAGGACGTGCTCGTCGACCGGCTCGACGCCGCGCTCGGCCGCATGCACTGCGCGCTCGGCACCGCCGCGAAGCAGTACCCGCCCGAGGTCGCCGAGGATCTCGACGTCTACCTCACGGTCGCGCGCAGCCTGCTCGCCGAGCACGCGGTCGATCCCGAGGTCAGCGGCCGCACCGCCGGGCGTGCCGCGAAGCTCGTCGACGCGATCACGAACGCGCAGGCGCTGACGACGATCACGCTGTTCGGCCGCGAGCGCGCGTTCGACGCGAGCGCGTACCGGCCGCGCGGCCATTACACCGGCGAGCTCGCGCCGTACTTCCGCACCGCGATGTGGCTGTCGCGGCTCGAGCTCAACCTCGTGTCGCGCGACACGCGCAGCTCGCAGCCCGGCTACCTGCCCGATCCGAGCGAGACGCCGCGCGAGGCGGTCGACGCGCTGGCGCTCGCCGATCTCGCCGGGCGCGCGACCGCGCTGCCCGATCTCGAGGCCGTCGATCACGCGTGGAGCGCGTTCGCCGGCGGTCGCGAGGACATCTCGCTCGCCGAGCTCGGCAAGCTGCGCCGGCGCGCGAAGATCGGCAAGCTCTCGATCCCGGCGTCGGCGGACGCGCTGCGCGCCGCGATCGGCGACCGCTACCAGCGCACGGTCAACGTGTTTCCGAACCCGAACGTCGCGCACCTGCCGGCGATCGCGACCGTGCTCGGGCCGCGGATCACGCCGGATCTCACCGCGCTCGCCGCGCTGCCGAGGAGCGAGGACCCTGCGGTCGCCGCCGCGGAGCTCGGCTACGCGCTCGGCCACGATCGCGCGCTCGCGTACGTCGGCAAGGACGTCCCGCGCGCCGAGCTCGACGCCGGGCGCGCCGCGATGACGCATGCGGTGGCCCACGACGATCTCTACGGCGCGTGGTTCGACGCGATCCGCGCGCTCGCCCACCCGGTGAAGGGCGACAAGCCGAGGTTCCTCGAGACCACCGCGTTCGCCGACCTCCGGCTCGACAGCGCGCTCGCCGCGTACGGGCAGCTCCGCCACAACAACGTGCTGATCGCCGCGCAGATGTACGACGTCGGCGGCTGCGAGATCCCCGACGGCTACGTCGAGCCCGTGCCGGAGGTGTACGACGCGCTCGTCCGTTGGGCGAAGGACGGCGAGCGCGTGTTCGCGCAGCTCGATCCGAAGCACGCGACCGGCGGCGAGGCGTACTTCCACCGCGCGGGCCACCTGATCGGCGTGCTCGCGACGATCGCCCGCCACGAGCTCGCGAACCGGCCGCTGTCCGCCGACGAGCAGCGGTTCCTCGCGATGGCGGTCGAGATGCGCGAGGCCTCGGCGTGGAACTACAACGGCTCGTTCCCGGTGCCGACCTACGACGGCTGGTACCTCGATCTGTTCCCGTCGAGCGAGGTCGCGTTTCACGCCGCGGCGTTCATCGCCGATTACGCGACCCACGACGTCAACGGCTACCGCTGGGTCGACTACCTCGGCGGCAAGGGCCCCCACCTCGGGCTGTTCGTCGTCGACACGAGCGGCCACCCGCGGCTGATGGTCGGCCCGGTCGCGCAGGCGTACGCCGCGAACGGACCGATCGCGCACCGGTTCACCGACGAGACGGCGAGTCAGGCGGACGCGCGCGCGCCGTGGGCGGCGAGCTACACCGCCCCGGCGGTGCCCGAGCCGAGCTTCGTGCTCGAGGCCGCGCGCCACGTCCCGGACCAGCCGTCCGTCGGTCCGGTGCCGCCGCTCTCGCGCAACACGCGCCACCACGATCTCGACCACCTGAAGCTCGCCGACGGCTCGCTCGCGGTGATCGCGGACCACGCGCTCGGCGACGTCACGATCGAGCTGCGCGATCATCACTTCGTCCGGATCGGCGAGGTGAGGCTCCATGCCGGCGCCGGCCGCACCGAGGTCCAGCTGCCCGAGACGCCCGGCGTCGAGTCGCTGCTCGTGCACGTCGGCGAGTTCGCCGGCCGCGTCGATCTCGGGCTCGACGGCGTCGCGGTGCACGCGTTCGGAGGCGCGAAGCGGCCCGAGTAGCTTATGATCCGCTGATTGGTCTTTAACTCGATCACCTTCCTCGTGTTCTTCGCGTGCGTGCTGGCGGTGCACGCCCTGCCGCTGCCGTGGACCGCGAAGAAGGTCAATCTGCTGCTCGCGAGCTACCTGTTCTACGCGGCGTGGAACCCGCCGTTCGTGATCCTGCTGTGGATCTCGACGGTGGTCGACTGGTACGCGGCGCAGGCGCTCGTGCGCGCCGAGCGCGTCGCGGTGCGGCGGCTGTGGATGCTGCTGTCCGTCGTCGTCAACCTCGGCATGCTCGCGTACTTCAAGTACGGGACGTTCCTGCTCGACAACTTCAGCGCGCTGCTCGCCGCGTGTGGCGTCGCGTACCACCCGCCGCACTACGACATCGTGCTGCCGGTCGGCATCTCGTTCTACACGTTCGCGACGCTGTCCTACACGCTCGACGTCTACCTGCGCCGCGCGCAGCCGGCGCGGAGCTTCCTCGACTACGCGCTGTTCGTGACGTTCTTCCCGCACCTCGTCGCCGGTCCGATCATGCGGCCGACCGAGCTCGTGCCGCAGTTCGCCCAGCCGCGGCGCGCGACGCCCGAGATGCTGCGCTTCGGGATCGCGCTGATCACGATCGGCCTGTTCCAGAAGATCGTGCTCGCCGACAGCTTCCTCGCGCCGGTCGCCGAGCGGATCTTCGACGGTGGCAAGCTGCCGGGCGCGCTCGACGCGTGGGCCGGCACGCTCGCGTTCTCCGGCCAGATCTTCTGCGACTTCGCCGGCTACTCGACGACCGCGATCGGCGTCGCGATGTGCCTCGGCTTCGCGATGCCCGACAACTTCCGCTTCCCCTACGCCGCGATCGGGTTCTCCGATTTCTGGCGGCGCTGGCACATCACGCTGTCCTCGTGGCTGCGCGATTACCTGTACATCCCGCTCGGCGGCAACCGCCACGGCGCCCTACGCATGTACTTCGCGCTGATGATGACGATGCTGCTCGGCGGGCTGTGGCACGGCGCGAGCTGGACGTTCGTCGTGTGGGGCGGGCTGCACGGGCTGTACCTCGTCGGCGAGCGTGTCGTGCGCGGGCGGTTCCGCGGCGTCGTGCCGTCGCCGGCGCTGCTCGTCGCGCTCGCGCTCGTCACGTACACGCTGGTCAACGTGACGTGGGTGTTCTTCCGCGCGCACACGTTCACCGGCGCGTGGCACGTGCTCGCCGGCATGTTCGGCGGCAACGGCGGCGCCGAGCCGATCCTGCCGACGGGTCTGCTCGTGCCGGTCGCCGTGATCGTCGCGGGCATCGTGCTCGCGCACTGGAAGATGCGCGATCGCACGCTGGAGTCCGCGATCGCGCGCGTGCCGGCGCCGGTGCTCGCGGCGGCGTGGGGCGCGATGGGCTTCGCGATCGTGATCGCACAAGGAGCGGGCAATGCCTTCATCTACTTCCAGTTCTGATCGCCCGGGCCTGCGCCTCACGGCGTCGAACCGGCCGGGGGTCGCGCAGCCGGTGCCCGAGCGCGACATCCCGGAGCGGCCGTGGCGGCCGATCTTCGTCGCGGCGTTCGGCGTGTTCCTGCTGCTGCTCGGCGCGTGGGAGACGTACTGGCGCGCGTACGGAGTCGTCCCGTCGTATCGCAACGACGACGGCGCGTGGGCGATCGAGCGCCGCCGCATCGACGAGGGCGAGGGCGGCAAGACGGTGCTGATCGGCTCGTCGCGCATGCTGTTCGACATCCAGCTCCCGGTGTGGGAGCGGATCGCGGGCGAGCGGCCGATCCAGCTCGCGATCGAGGGCACGTCGCCGGTGCCGATCCTCGAGGATCTCGCGGACGATCCCGCGTTCACCGGCCGGGTGCTTGTCGGCGTCGCGCCCGACATCTTCTTCACCGGCTTCGCCGCGCAGGCCAAGGTGGTCGGGTACTTCCACAAGGAGAGCCCGGCGCAGCGGGCGGGCTCGTGGCTGTCGCGCCGGCTCGTCGAGCCCTACCTCGCGTACTACGACCCCGACTTCGCGCTCGCGACCGTGATCCGGCGCCAGGCGTGGCCGCAGCGCATGAAGACCGGCACGCGCGTGCGCAAGCTGCGCAACTGCGGCGCCGATCGCAACACGCAGATGTGGGACAAGGTCGCGAGCGATCCCGACTACCGCGCGATGGCGCGCGCGATCTGGGCCGAGGACTTCGACGACGTCCCGCCCGACATGGCGACCGCCGAGCTGCGCCAGAAGAAGTTCGACGAGCAGATCGACAAGGCCGTGAAGGCCGTCGGCACGCTGCGCGCGCGTGGCGTGAAGGTGGTGTTCGTGCGCATGCCGAGCGCCGGCGACTACTACGCGCACGAGCAGAAGTACTTCCCGCGTGCCGCGACGTGGGAGCCGCTGCTGCAGAAGACGGGCGCGCCGGGCCTTCACTTCGAGGACCACGCCGAGATGCAGGGCTACTACCTCCCGGAGTGGTCGCACATGTCCGCGCCCGAGGCGGTGCGGTTCACCGCGGCGTTCACGCCGCTCGCGCTGCGCACCCTGGGCTTGCCGGCCGCGGCAGGTTACTAGCCCAGCCGGTCGCGATAGTCGCGATAGCCGAACCGGCGGTGGACGACGAGCTTGCCGCGGTCGTGCGTCGCGATCGACGGCAGGCGCACGCCGTTGAACGTGGTCGTCTTGACCATCGTGTAGTGCGCCATGTCGAGGAACACGAGCTTGTCGCCGACCGCGAGCGGGCGATCGAAGCTGTAGTCGCCGATCACGTCCCCGGCGAGGCACGTCATGCCGCCGAGCCGGTACGTGTGCGGCTTCGCGCCGGGATCGCCGGCGCCGACGATCACCGGCCGGTACGGCATCTCGAGCACGTCGGGCATGTGCGCGGTCGCCGACGTGTCGAGGATCGCGATGTCCATGCCGTTGTGGAAGATGTCCATCACGCTCGCGACGAGCACGCCCGCGCCGAGCGCGATCGCCTCGCCGGGCTCGAGGTACACCTGCTTGCCCCACTTGTCGCGGAACCGTGTCACCACGCGGACCAGCAGCTCGCGATCGTAGTCGGGGCGCGTGATGTGGTGGCCGCCGCCGAAGTTCACCCACTTCACGAGCGGGATCACGTCGTGGAACTTGTGCTCGAGCGCGGCGATCGCGCGCTCGAGCGCGTCGCTGTTGTTCTGGCACAGCGTGTGGAAGTGCAGGCCGTCGAGGCCGTCCATGTCCTCGACGTGGAGGTTCGCGCGCGTCGTGCCGAGCCGGCTGCACGCGCCGGCGGGATCGTAGAGCGCGACCTCCGCCTCCTGGTGCTCGTGGTTGACGCGCAGGCCGGCCGACCGCCGCGCGCGCTCGAGCTGCGCGCGGTGGCGCCGCCACTGCGCGGGCGAATTGAGCACGACGTGATCGGCGAGCGTGACCAGCTCGCGCATCTCGCTGTCGGAGTACGCGGGCGCGTAGGCGTGGACCTCGCCGCCGAGCTCCTCGCGCGCGAGCCGCGCCTCGGCGACCGAGCTCGCGGTCGCACCGGCGAGGTACTTCCTGACGAGCGGGAACGTCGACCACTGCGCGAAGCCCTTGAGCGCGAGCAGGATCGTGCAGCCCGCGCGCTGCTGGACGTCGGCGAGCACGCGCAGGTTCGCCTCGAGTGCGGGCAGATCGGTGATGAAGCACGGCGTCTCGACGCTGGTGACGTCGATCGCGCGGGCGACGTGCTCGCCGAGCGCAGCTCCCTTGCTCATGTCAGCGCTCTTCGACGTGCCAGGGCAGCCCGCGCTTCGCGACGTCGGCGAGGAACGGATCGGGATCGAGCTGCTCCATGTTGAACACGCCGGCGCCCTTCCACTGGCCGGTCGCCATCATCACGGCGCCGGTGACCGCCGGCACGCCGGTCGTGTACGAGATCGCCTGCGCGCGGACCTCCTGGTACGTCTCGGCGTGGTCGCAGATGTTGTAGATGAGGTAGCGCTTGGTCTGGCCGTGCTTGGTGCCCTCGCAAAGACAGCCGATCTACGTCTTGCCGGTGTAGCCCGCGGCGAGCGACGCCGGATCGGGCAGCAGCGCGCGCAGGAACTGGATCGGGATGATCTTCTTGCCCTCGTAGTCGACCGGGTCGATCCGCGTCATGCCGACGTTCTGCAGCACCTCGAGGTGCTTGAGATACGACTCGCCGAACGTCATCCAGAACCGGATCCGCTTGAGCCCCTTGAGGTTCCTCGCGAGCGACTCGAGCTCCTCGTGATAGAGCAGAAAGCTCTTCTTCTCGCCGACACCGGGATAGTCGAACACCCGCGACACGCTGAGCGGATCGGTCTCCTTCCACTCGCCGTTCTCCCAGTAACGGCCGCGCGCGGTGATCTCGCGGATGTTGATCTCGGGGTTGAAGTTCGTCGCGAACGCCTTGCCGTGCGAGCCCGCGTTGCAGTCGACGATGTCGACGTAGTGGATCTCGTCGAGCAGGTGCTTCTGCACGTACGCGCAGAACACGTTCGTCACGCCCGGATCGAAGCCGGAGCCGAGCAGCGCCATCCGGCCAGCCTTCGCGAAGCGCTCCTGGTACGCCCACTGCCACTTGTACTCGAACTTCGCGACGTCGGGCGGCTCGTAGTTCGCGGTGTCGAGGTAGTCGACGCCGGCCTCGAGGCACGCGTCCATGATGTGGAGATCCTGGTACGGCAGCGCGACGTTGATGACGAGCTTCGGCTTGTAGTCGCGCAGCAGGCGGACGAGCTGCGGCACGTCGTCGGCATCGACCTGCGCCGTGCGCAGCTTGCGGCCGTGCATCTGCTGCACCTCGGCTGCGATCTTGTCGACCTTGGCGAGCGTGCGGCTCGCGACCATCACGTCCTCGAAGACGTGCTTCTCCATCGCCGCCTTGTGCGCGACGACACCACCGACGCCACCGGCTCCGATGATCAGGACCTTCGACATGGCCCCGTGCTTATCACATCACGAAGCGTTGTCATCGACGGCGATCGGCTCGCGATCGCGCTTGACCGCCTTGCGCAGCCGGCGCACGAACGCGCGCGGCTTGCGCCGGAACGCGTCCTTGCCGGCGCGGCGCGCGGCCTTCGTCAGATCGTCGAGCTGGCCGTCGATCGCGGCGATCAGGAAGTCGTGCGCCTCGCTATCGACGCCCTGACCGTAGGTGCGGACGAAGTCGCGCAGCATGATCAGATCGACCGCCGGGCTCTGCGGATCGGTCGCGCCCTCGATCTCGCGGTGCAGCTCGGCGACGTGCGGCCCGGCGTAACCGGCGATCAGCTCGAGCTGGTAGGTCAGCTCCTTGCTGCGGCGCCGCCACGTGTGGAACGCGCGCTTGCTGCGCTTGCCGGCCTTGCGGGCGCGCCGCGCCTCGTCGTAGACGCCGCGCACGCCGCGCTCGAGGTCGTCCCACGAGATCGCCGGCGGCAGCGCTGCCTCGAGCGCCTCGACCTGGGCGGCCGCGCGCGCGGCGCCCTCGGCGAGCAGCTGCTTGATCTCGGCGACCGGCGGCATCGCCTCGCCGGCGGCATCGACGATCGCCTTGGCGGTGGCGCGCTCGACCTCGCCGAGCGGCATGTGCGACAGCGTCTCGGGGGCGACCGTGTGATCGCGGGCCGAGCCGAGCGCGCGGCGGGCCTCGGCCAGCGCGCGGCGGACCGCCCGGCGCTCGCTCTTGGGCAGCGACCGCGCGACCAGCGCGAGCACCGCGCGCGCGCGCCGCAGCGCCTTGCGATAGGCATGCACCGCGCCCGCGGCGCCGCGCTCGACCTGTCCGGCCGCCTCGCGCGCCGCGGCGGCCGCCGCGGCGAACTCGGAGATCATCACCTGCCGCAGCTCCGTGTCGTTGTCGAGCACGGCCTGCTTGCCACCGAGCGGGCCGAGCTTGTCGTGCTCGGCGAACGCCTCGTCCGTCGAAGTCGTCGTCGCCATCCGTGCACCTTACAACGCGTCATCCGGATTACCTCCGAGCGCCCGCGGTTTTTCGTATGGTCGAGGCGATGGCCAAGCCGATCCTGTTCGATCCCGTCGAGAGCCCCTACCTCGTGCCGTTCGACGGCTCGTTCAAGATCGCGAAGGCCGACACGTCGCCGCCCGACAAGGCACCGTCGAAGAAGGAGAACATCGACGCGCTCGAGACCGCGGTCGAGAAGCTGGCGAAGCTGCAGGGCAAGCTCTACGCCGACGACCGCTACTCGGTGCTGCTGATCTTCCAGGCGATGGACGCGGCGGGCAAGGACGGCACGATCCGCGCGGTGATGAGCGGCGTGAACCCGCAGGGCTGCCAGGTCTACGCGTTCAAGTCGCCGTCGGCCGAGGAGCTCGATCACGACTTTCTGTGGCGCATCCAGCGCGACCTCCCCGAGCGCGGCCGCATCGGCATCTTCAACCGCTCGCACTACGAGGAGGTGCTCGTCGTGCGGGTCAACCCCGGGTTCCTGCAGAGGCAGAAGCTGCCGCGCGCGCCGAAGGACCTCGCCGAGCTGTGGACCGAGCGCTACGAGTCGATCGTCGAGGCCGAGCGCCACTGGGCGCGCAACGGCACCGTCGTGCTGAAGTTCTTCCTCAACGTCTCGCAGAAGACGCAGCACGAGCGGTTCCTCGATCGGATCGCGGATCCCGACGACAACTGGAAGTTCGAGGCCGGCGACTGGGCCGAGACCAAGAAGTGGGATCGCTACATGGACGCGTACCAGGACGCGCTGCGCGCGACGAGCAAGCCGTGGGCGCCGTGGTACGCGATCCCGGCCGATTCCAAGCCGTTCATGCGCCGCACGGTCGCCGAGCTCGTCGTCGGCACGCTGGCGCGCCTGCCGCTCGAGTACCCGCAGCCGACGCCGGAGGACAAGGCGCAGATGGAGAAGATCCGCCGCGAGCTCGACGCCGAGCTGCGGTAGTTTGCCGGACTTTGTCGCGGGACCCCGCGCGATCATGATCGCGTGCGGCTCGCGCTGATCGCGCTGTTCGTCCCCGCGCTCGCGCGCGGCGAGCGCTACGCGGTGGTCGGCGACGTCGGCAAGTGGCCGACCGAAATGTCGCCGAGCGAGGTCCACGTCGGCGCCGAAGGCAGCGTGGAGTGGCCGGCCGGCGACCTGCTCGTGCTCGGCGTGGTGGGCGATCTCCAGCGCGTGTGGTACTCGGACGACGAGTGCTTCGGCTTCCGCGGGTTCCGCGGCGACGCGGCGGGGTTCGTCGGGCTCGACGCGCAGGATCCGAGCATCGCCAGCCTGCGGTACGTGCTGCAGGCGCGGCTCGGGCTCGCATGGCTGCACGAGGCGCCGACCTGCTCGAGCGCGATCGGCTCGCGCGATCTCGCCGGGGCGGACATCGCGGGCGTCGTCGGCTTCGAGGTGCGCGGCGTGCGCGTCCAGCTCGTCGTGGCCCGGCCGACGTACGGCCAGCCGAACGAGCCGATCGAGGTGACCGCGGGCGTGGGCTTCGTGTTCCGCTAGACTCGCGGGGGTGAGCCGCACCGAGATCACGGTCCACCTCCGCGCGCCGCGCGAGCGCGTGTATCGCGCGTTCGTCGATCCGGGCGACGTCCAGCAGTGGATGGTGCCGCCGTCGATGCGCAGCGAGGTCCACGCGTGGGACGCCCGCGCCGGCGGCGCGTTTCGCGTCACGCTCACGTACGCGGGGGAGGGCGCGGGCAAGACGACCGCGCGCAGCGACACGTACCACGGCCGCTTCGTCGAGCTCGTGCCGCCGTCGCGGATCGTGGAGGCGCTCGAGTTCGAGACCGCGGATCCGGCGATGCAGGGCGAGATGACGATGACGATCGAGCTGCGCGAGGTCGCCGGCGGCACCGAGGTCGTCGCGGTGCACGAGCACCTGCCGCAGGGCGTCGCTCCCGCCGACAACGAGCTCGGCTGGCGGCAGTCGCTCGCGCAGCTGGCCGCGCTCGTCGAGCCGGCGTGAGCACGTCCTTGCACAGTTTCGGGTCATCGCCTGTTGTTTGACCGCCGGCGCCGGGTCGCCGACGCTTCCCGCATGTCGACGCGCTGGCTTCCCCTCGCTGCTGCAGGCCTCGCGCTCGCCGGATGTGCGACCGACGATCCCGACGTCGACTCGACCCAGTCCGCGCTCGACATCACCGCGTTCGTGCTGCCGCAGCTGACCGCCGCGCAGCGGGCGCCGATCGTGCGCAAGTACGACCTGCTCGATCCGAACGACGAGGTGCCGCGCGGGCTACTCGAGGACGCGATCGTCTACTACGACGTCAACCAGGCGCTGATCCCGCAGCAGCACTACTTCATGGTCGTCGACTTCTCGCGCTACTCCGGGCGCGACCGGTTCTGGCTCGTCGACCTGACGACCGGCGCGGTCGAGCACCACAAGGTCGCGCACGGCCAGGGCAGCGATCCCACCAACGACGGCTACGCGACCTCGTTCAGCAACGTGTCGGGCTCCTACAAGAGCTCGCTCGGCTTCTACCTCACCGGCGAGATCTACGACGGCACGCACCCGCACTCGATGCGGCTCGACGGGCTGTCGCCCGACGGCAGCCCCGACGGCATGGCCGACACCAACGTGCGCCAGCGCCTGATCGTCGTGCACGAGGCGTCGTACGTGAGCGACAGCAACACGAGCCAGCAGGGTCGCAGCGACGGCTGCCTCGCGCTCGATCCGGCGATCGAGGCGGGTGTCGTCGACCGAGTCCACGACGGCAGCCTGATCTACGCCGAGACCGCGCCGCTGAACGCGCCGGTCGGCCGCGCGATGTGCGGCGACGGCACGTGCGACGGCGCCGAGACCGCGGACAGCTGTCCGGCGGACTGCACGGGCGGCAGCGGCAGCTCGGACCTGCCCGCCGATGGCGACGGCGGCAGCGGCGCACCCGGCACGAGTGGCGGCGGCGGTTGCGCGACCGGCAGCGGCGGCGGCCTCGTGCTCGCGCTCGCCGCGCTCGGGCTGCGGCGACGGAGGCGTGGCAAGCTGAGCCGGTGACCCAGCAGGGCAGGCCGGCGGTGTTCGCGGAGCTCGACCTCGACGCCGCGCTCGCGCGCGCGCAGGCGGACCACAAGCTGCTGGTCGTCGACGCGACCGCCAAGTGGTGCGGTCCCTGTCGCATCATGGACCGCACGACGTGGGTCGAGGCGAGCGTCGTCGCGTGGCTGACCGCGCGCGCGATCGCGATCCAGATCGACGTCGACGGCCAGCCGGACGTCGCGCGCCGGCTGCGCGTCGACGCGATGCCGACGATCATCGCGTTCGCGAGCGGCGCCGAGGTGGATCGCGTGGTCGGAGCGAAGGATCCGGCGGAGCTGATCGCGTGGCTCGACGCGGTCGCCCGCGGCGAGACCGCGCTGGACACGAAGCGCGCGGAGGTGGCTGCCGCACCGACCGACATCGAGGCGCGGTGCGAGCTCGCGCAGCTCCTCGTCGGGGCGGAGCGCCTCGAGGAGGCGACCGCCGAGTACGTGTGGCTGTGGAAGCACATGCTCGAGCACGAGCCCGCGATGTACGGCGTGCGGCTGTCGTTCTTCCTCGCGGAGCTCGCGCAGCTGATCGCGTGCCATCCGCCGGCACGCGCCGAGCTCGCGAAGCTGCGCGACCAGGTCGCCCCGCCCGCGGAGCGGGCGCCCGATGCGGCCGCGTTCACCGATTGGGTCGCGCTCAACGCCCTCCTCGGCGATGCGACCGCGACGGTCGCGTGGTTCGACACCACCGGCGCGACGCTCGCGCGCGACGCTCGGCTGCTCGCGCTGCTGGAGCGCAACGTCGTGCCGCTGCTGGTCGCGGCGGGGCGGTGGGCAGATGCTGGCGTGCTGTACGCGGACCCGCTGCGCTCGCTCGCGCGCGACGCGGAGCTGCGAGACCACCTGGATTCTCACGCGCCCGACGGCGTTCTGCCCGAGGTCCGCGACCGGCTGCTCGCGATGGCCGACCGCCAGTTCCGTGACAGCGCCGTCACGCTCGTGCGCGCGCTGCGCGCCGCCGGCCGCACCGCCGACGCCGACGCGGTCGCGCTCGAGGCGCAGCGGATCGACCCGTCCGACGCGCTCGCCGAGGAGCTCGCGAGGTTCGACTAGAAACTCCGCCGGAAATCGAACGCGTCATGGCAAGCTCGCGACGTGCGGATCGCCGTGACCGCGTGCGTGCTGCTCGCCGGATGCGCGCCGGAGACCCCATACGAGGTTCGTCACCCTACTGCTCCGGCGGCTCCGGCTGCACCGGCACCGGCGCCGTGAGCGCGCGGCCGGGCCGGGGCGGGTAGAAGAACGCGAGCGGGCGGCGCAGGAACGCGCGGCCGACGGCGACCGCGAGGCCGACGCGCTCGCGGCCGGTGACCTCGCGCGCGCGGAACGCGACGGCGAGCGCGAGCGCGAAGCTGACGCCGAAGTTGAGGAGGCCGATGCAGACGATCCCGATGCAGGCGGTGACCGTGACCGCGTGCAGGCCGAGCGTGCAGCCGGCGAACGCCAGCGTGCCGGTCTCGAGCGTGATGTGGCGGATCTCGAACGGCAGGCCGAAGAACGTGGCGAACACCGGGACGAGGCCGAGCAGCAGGCCGAGCGAGACGTTGCCGCCGATGCCGGCGGTGTGGTCGACGACGAAGTCGGCGATCCGGCCGAGCTTGTCACGGCCGACCGTCCTGCCGATCCGGTGGTGGCGGATCGCGTCGGGCAACCGGCGATACGTCACCCAGTTCTCGAGCCAGCCGGCGCCCAGGCTCGACATCCACAGCAGCACGCCGGTGACCGCGGCGAACACGATCGTGCCGCTGTGCAGCGGATCGAGCGACGCGATCGCGGCCGCCGCGGATCTCGCGTCGAGGAAGTGGTGGCCCGCGGCGGTGACCCAGAACACGTCGAGCGCGATGGCGACCGGGATGACGGCGAGCACGTTGCCGCACGCCGCCGCGAACTGCGACCGCGCGATGCGCGCGATGATCACGACGAGCTCGTCGAGATCGTGCTTGCCCTTCGCTTCCTTGATCGTCGCCGCGAGGTTCGCGGCGGTCATCGACGGCTGCTTCGTCGCGAGCGTGAACCCGAGGAACTGCATCGCGAGGAAGCTGCCGGCATAGTCGGCGCTCGCGAGCAGGCCGTCGATGAACGGCGCGAAGTGCGCCCACCTCGCCCACAGCTTGCCGATCACGGTGAATGCGGCGATCGCGCCGCCGCCCGCCGCGGACAGCAACAGCTTGAAGTACTCGCGGCGGTTGGTCGTGACGTAGCGCTCGCCGCCGTGGCCGACCCGCTCGATCACCTTCTTCGCGAGCAAGCCGAGGTTCTGCTTGCCGAGGCCGCGCAGGCTGTCGTCGGCGATGCGGCCGGCGGTGAGCGCGCCGAGCAGCGTCTTCGCCGCGGCCGCGGTCGCGCGGCCGAGCAGGAACGGCAGCATGCGGTCGATGCGTAGCAGCATGCGGCGGATCGCGTCGAGGCAGTAGACGACGTCGACCGACACGCCGGTCGTCTCGAGGCGCGCGTGGATCGTCGACAGCTGCTGCCGGCACTCGAGGATCAGCATCGGCATCTGCTCGAGCGGCACGTGCTGGATGCGGAAGAACGGCGAGTCGCGCACGTGCATCGGATCGCTGCGCTCGCGCAGCTCGGCGCCGAGGCCGAGCGCGGAGATCCGCGTCGCGAGCAGCGCGATCGCGTCGGACATCGCGTCGCGCAGCGGCCTCCACAGGTCGCCGAGCAGCTGGCCGAGCTCGGTGAACAGCTCGAGCGGCGCCGCCTCGATCCACGCGCAGTCGCGCGGGTGGCGAAACACGCGCGACACGAACCGCTCGAGGTTCTCGTCGTCGGGCGGGCGCGGCAGCACGAGCCGCGAGATGCGATCGATCGTCTCGGTCGCGAGCCCGCGGTCGCTCGGGATGCCGGCCTCGGAGAACAGCGCGACCGCCGACGTGTCGCGCAGCACCGACGCGAGCGTCGCGCGCAGCCGATCGCGATGCACCGGCGAGCTCGCGAGCACGCGCAGCAGGTTGCGCAGCCGCGTCAGCTGGATCGGCGCCGGCGCCCGCCGCAGGCGGCCGATGTCGAACACCGCGCGCGCGACGTTCTCGAGGGCATCGAGGCGATCGGCGAGCGGCGCGTCGGGGTGAAGCACGTCGAACAGCGCGGCCAGCTGCGGTGGCACCCCTGCCGTGGGCTGGCTCTCCGTCGCCATCGCTCAGTGCCCGAGCTGCACGGCGGCACGCTTGCCCGCCTCACCGCTCTTCACGAGCACGGTCCGTAGCACCACCGGCGCGATCAGCTCGTTGACCGCGACGACGCCGAACACGATGACCGCGGCGGCCGGTCCGAACGTCGGGAACGTGTTCTGCACGAGCAGCGCGAGCGCGAGCGCGAGGCCGGACTGCGGCATCAGCCCGGCCCACGCGTACTTCGCGACCACCGACGACGCGCTGCTGCGCGCGGTGGCCGTCTTCGCACCGAGATAGAACGTGCAGGCACGCACGGCGACGACGATCAGCACCGGCAGCAGCGACGCGTACAGCAGGTGGAGGTTGATGTTGCCGCCCGCGAGCCCGAAGAACACGAGGAACACCGGCAGCTGCGCGCTCTCGAAGCCGTGCAGGAGATCGGCCGCGTTCGCGCGCGAGAAGTTCTCGAGCCAGATGCCCGCGGCGAGCATGACGATCAGCGGATCGAGCTCGATGCGGACGCCGATCTCGGCGACCACCACGCACACCATGACCGCGAACAGCGGCGCGCCGCGCTTCACCGACAGCAGGAAGCGGGCGATCAGCATGCCGATCGCGATGCCGAACCCCATCGAGCCGAACAGCTCCCAGCCGACCGACAGCCCGGTCTCGACGACGTCGAGCCCGCCGCCGATCACCGCGCCGGCGAGCGTCGAGACGACCGAGTACATGACCAGCACCACGAGATCCGCCAGCACGACCGAGCCGAGCAGCACCTGGCTGAGCGGGCCCTCGGCGCCGGTCTCGGCGAGCAGCGCCATCACGACCGCCGGCGACTGCGCCGACAGCGCGACGCCGAGCACCGCGGCGACCGCGAGCGTCTGGTTCATCGACATGCCGTCCATGAAGCCGAGCGCGGGCTTCATCACGAACAGCGCCGCGGTGATCGCCAGCTGTCCGCCGATCACGGCGAACAGCGTCAGGTTGCGGAGCGTGCCGAGCCTCGGGCGCAGCTTCTTGAGGTTGAGCTCGCTGCCCGCGGTGAGCGCGATGATGCACGTCGCGACGTTGCTGACGATCTTGAGCGACTTGCCCATGTCGTGGGTGACGAGATCGAGCACGTACGGTCCCGAGACCACCCCCGCGATCAGGTAGCCGGTCAGCTTCGGCATCCCGAACCGGCTGACGATCTTGCCGGTGAAGTACGCGGCGAGCAGCAGGTAGCCGAACGCGAGGTCCGTGCCGCCGACGCCGGTGTAGCTGCGCACGGCGTGCATGAGCCCGCCGACCGCGAACAGCAGGATCAGCGGGATCATGGCGGCGGCTCCTTGTCCGTGGACACCGGCTCGTCGCGGTAGATCGGGCCGTCCATGTCGGCGCCGTCGGACCCGAGGTCGTCGAGCTCGTCGATCGGCGCGGACGGCTGGAGCTCGTCGAGCGGGCTCAGCGGCGCGGCCTCCGTCTGTTTCGGGATCAAGAACTCGGTCGCGAGCGAGCCGCCGATCACGGCGGTGATGATCCACGGCAGCCCGATGTCGGGTGCGTCG
>JBLMXA010000323.1:0-5527 GCA_050257515.1 Acidobacteriota bacterium
GCAGCGCATCTGCGCGAGCCTGCACGGCCGCCGAGCGGGTGGGCCGTCGGGCTGCCGGCCACCGTCGACGCGCTGCTGCTGCGCTGCCTCGAGAAGGCGCCGGAGCACCGCTTCCAGTCGATGACCGACCTGCAGGCGGCCTGCGAGGCCCAGCTCGCGAAGATCACGGGCGCGAACGCGATGACGATCGCGGTCGCCGCGCCGCTCGCGGTGAGCCCACCGACGACGTTCTCGCGCGCAGCGGGCGAGGCGATCGCGCCGCCGCGGCGCCGCAGCATCGCGTGGCTCGCGACCGGCGGCGTCGTCGTCGCGGGCCTGGCGGTGTTCGCGCTCACGCGCCCGGCGCGCGGCACCGACGATGCGCGACCGGCCGCGGCGGCCCCCCCGCCGCCCGCGCCTGCCGCGGCTCGCGCGCCGATCGCGATCGACGCCGGCGTGGCCGACGCGCCGCCTGCCGCCGTCGACGCGCCGCCACCGCCGGCCGACGCGCCCGCCGCGCAGCCGATCCACCGTCCGCCCTCGCGGCGCCCGAACCGCCCGGCGCCGCCGCCTCATCCGACCTCAGGAGATCCGTATGACGTTCGCTGACAAGCTCGCGCTCGCGCTCGTGATCGTCGCCCGCACGGCCGCCGCGCAGCCCGCGCACGCGCCCGACAACACGGTCGCCGCGGAGACGCTGTTCCGCGAGGGCAAGAAGCTGATGAAGGAGCACGAGCTCGCCCAGGCGTGCGAGAAGTTCGAGGCCTCGGAGCGACTCGACGAGAGCATCGGCACGCTGCTCAACCTCGGCGACTGCCGCGAGAAGTCCGGCCAGCTCGCGACCGCGTGGGCGACGTTCCTCAAGGCGGCGTCCGATGCGCGCACCGCCGGCGACGTCCGGCGAGAGACCGAGGGACGCGCGCGCGCGACCGCGCTGGAGCCGCGGCTGTCCTACCTGACGATCTCGATCCCCGACGCGAACCGCGTCGAGGGGCTCGTGATCAAGCGCGACGGCGTGATCGTCGATCCCGCGCTGTGGAACCAGGGCGTGCCCGTCGACGCGGGCACGTACCAGATCAGCGGCCAGGCACCCGGGCACGAGGCGTGGAGCACGAACGTGTCGGTGCAGGGCGAGGCGCAGAAGGCGAGCGTCGAGGTCCCGCGGTTCAAGCAGCTCGCCGATCTCACCAAGGCGGTCACCGTGAAGCCGGCGCCCGCGCCGGTCGCGCCGCCGCTGGAGCCGCGCGATGACGACGACGAGCGCCCGGCGCCGCCCCCGCGGTGGACGATGCTGCGCAAGGCCTCGGTCGTCGCCGCCGCGGTGGGCGCCGCGAGCGTCGCCGGCGGCCTCGGGTTCGGGCTCGAGTCGAGGAGCCTCGAACGCCAGGCGAACGCGATCTGCCCCGAGGCGACCTGCGCAGACGCGCACGCGCTGGCGCTCAACCGCAGCGCGCAGCGCGATGCGCTCGCGGGCAACATCATGTTTGGCGTCGGCGGCGCCGCGATCGCGGGAGCCGTGGTGCTGTGGTTCGTCGGTGCACCGCACCAGGCCGAGCGGGTCACGCTTGCTCCCGTCGTGACGCACGACCGCATCGGACTCGCATTCGCGCACAGCTTCTGACGTAAGCTGCGCGCATGATCGCAGTCCTCGGGGCAGGCCTCCTCGGCTCCAACTTCTGTCGCGCGCTGATCGCCAAGGGCGAGCAGGTGCACGTGTGGAACCGCACGTTCGACCGCGCGAAGGCGCTCGAGGCGGACGGCGCGAGGGCGTTCGCCGATGCCGCCGACGCGGTGCGCGGCGCGTCGCGCGTTCACGTCGTCGTCTCCGACGACGCGGCGGTCGACTCGGTGCTCGCCGCCGCGAAGCTCGCGCCGGGCACGCTCGTGATCGATCACACGACGACCTCGACCGAGGGCGCGCGCGGGCGCTCGGCGCGCACCGACATCACGTACGTGCACGCGCCGGTGTTCATGGGCCCGCAGAACGCGCGCGAGTCGACCGGGCTCATGCTGCTGTCGGGCCCGCACCGCGAGCGCGTGAAGCCGCTCGTCACGCCGATGACCGGCAAGGTCATCGATCTCGGCGATCGCGTCGACGCGGCGGCGTGCTTCAAGCTGATCGGCAACACGTTCCTGATGGGGTTCACCGCGGCGATCGGCGACGCGCTCGGCCTGGGCAAGGCCGTGGGCCTGAAGCCCGCCGAGGTCACCGCGCTGTTCGATCACTTCAACCCGGGCGCCTCGATCGGCGCGCGCGCGAAGCGGATGGCGTCGGGCGACTACAAGGACGCGAGCTGGGAGCTCGCGATGGCGCGCAAGGACGCGCGGCTCGTCCAGGCCGAGGTCGACCACGCGCACGTCGCGCTGCTGCTCGTGCCGGCGATCGCGAAGCAGATGGACGCGATGATCGCCGCCGGCCACGCCCACGAGGACTGGACCGTGATCGCGAAGGATCTCGTCTGAAGACGGTCGCGCTCATCCTCGCCGGCGCCGCGGCGCAGGGCGCGTACGAGGCCGGCGTGCTCGACGTGCTCGCGAGCTCCGACCTCGACGTCGTCCGCATCGTCGGCTCGAGCGCGGGCGCGCTCAACGGCGCCGCGTTCGCCGCGGCGTGCCGCGCGGGCCGCCGCGAGGCCGGCGCGCGCGAGATCGTCGACGTGTGGCGCGACGAGGCCGGGTTCGGCGACGTGTTCCACCTGAGGCCGCGCGACTGGCTGCCGTTCCGCGGGCTCGCCGATCAGAAGAAGGTGCTCGGCATCCTGCGCGACAGCGTGAAGGTTCATCCGCCGGTCCGGCCGATCAACCTCAAGCTGATCGTGACGACGCTCGACGGCGACGTCGATCGGATCGGGCCGCCGCCGGGCGATCCGCGGCGCGGCGCGTGCGTCGATGCTCCCGCCGGCTTCGACGCGACGACGTACGAGCACGTCTGCGACTTCGCCGACGCCGACTTCGACACCGACGACGGCCTCGGGCGCGTGTTCGACGCCGCGGTCGCGTCCGCCGCGCTGCCCGGGGCGTTCGCGCCATACCGGCTGCCGGGCGTCGGGCTGTGCATCGATGGCGGCGCGACGAACAACACGCCGATCGGGCACGCGCTCGACGGCGAGCTCGGCCAGCGGATCGACGCGGTGATCGTGATCGCGCCGACGGTCGAGCTGCGGCCGCCCGTCGGCGACCTCGCGGGGCTGCCGCTCGCGGGTCACCTCGTCGACGTGCTGATCAACGAGCGGCTGTACCGCGATCTGAAGCTCGCCGAAGATCTCAACATGGCGCTCGACGCGCTCGACCGCCTCGTCACCGACGGCGTGCTCGACGCGCGCCAGCTCGCCGCGGTCAAGCAAGCGCTGGCGTGGCAGGAGGCGCGGCGCACCGAGATCGTCCGCATCCGCCCGCTCGAGCCGGTGCCCGGCGACGTGCTGTCCGGGTTCTGGCACCGCGAGCAGCGCGAGGCGTTGATCGAGATCGGTCGCGAGCGCGCGAAGCAGGTGCTCGCTGCCTGGTGCTAGTATCCGAGGGTTGTCCATGCGGTCTCGAGCCGCGCGGCGCGCGCGGTCGCGGCGACCTGCAGCAGCACGCGGTCGCGCTGCCAGCGCGCGTGCTCGTCGCCGCCGAGCGCGCTCCACGCGGACTCGAGCTCGGCGAGCACGGGTGGGACGAGCGCGAGCGTGCCGGCGAGCACGACGTGCAGCTCGGGCGAGGCGCGATCGCGGGCGGCGAGCGCGCGCGTGGCGTGTGCGAGCGCGAGCAGGCGCTCGAGCAGCGAGCGCGGCAGCGCGTGGCGCGCGGCGACCGCGATCAGGTAGCCGAGCAGCGCGGCGTGGACGTGGATGTCCTCGACGGTGCGGAACGGCTTGATGTACGTCGTGTACGCATCGCCCGGCAGCAGGTCGGCCTCGGCGACGGCGACGCGCGCGAGGTGGACCTCGGCGTGCGGGATCTCGGGCACGAACGGCTGTGCCATCGCGACGGTGGTCACGCCGGGCGCGCCGGCGCGCACGCGCACGAGGCGCAGCCGCGGCCGACCCGCCTCCTCGCCGGCCTTCGCGGCGACGAGCAGCGTCTGCGCGAGCGGGCCGCCGGTCGCCCACTTCTTCTTGCCGGTCAGCTCGTACGCGCCGGGCGCCACCTCGACGAGCGTGGTCTCGATCGCGCGCGGATGGTTGCCCTTGTCCTCGGTGATGCACAGCGCGGCGACGCCCTCGAGCTCCGGGACGAGCGCGCGCAGCGCCTCGCGATAGCCCGCGGCGAACGCGACGCCGAGCCGGTCCGCGGCGGCGCCAGCTTGCAGCGCGCGATCGATCGGAGCGTCGCCGGTCGCGACCAGCCGGCGCACAAGTGCAGGTGCTTCCACGCGATTATTCTATGTCACCAGAGCCGCGCCGCCCGCGTTGGTCGGTTGAAAGGACCCACCGACCATGCTCCTCCAGCTACCTTCGTCGTCTCGCGTGCGCTCGCTGCTCCCCACCACCGCCCAGGCCGCCAGCTCCGGCGCCGAGCTCGTCACGAGCGACGGGCGCTCGCTCGCGCTGACCGGCGCGCGGCTCGCCGGCGAGCTGCAGGGCGGCCTCGGCCGGCTCGTGCTCGAGCAGAGCTTCCACAACGGCTACGACGAGCAGCTGAAGGTGACGTACCGCATGCCGCTGCCGGCCGACGGCGCGGTCAGCGGCTACGAGTTCGCGATCGGCGACCGCACGATCAAGGGCGTCGTCGATCGCAAGCGCGCCGCGCGCGAGCGGTTCGAGCACGCGATCGCGAGCGGCAAGACCGCGGCGCTGCTCGAGCAGGAGCGCGCCGACATCTTCACGCAGCAGATCGGCAACATCCCGCCCGGCGCGACGCTGGTCGCGCGCATCACGATCGACCAGCGCCTCGTGTGGCTGCCGGAGGGCGAGTGGGAGCTGCGGTTTCCGACCGTGATCGGCCCGCGCTACATCGGCACCGCCGACACCGCGGAGGACGTGCGCGCGACGCACATCAAGGTCACCGAGCGCCCGCTCGGCGCGCGCGTGCAGATCGAGCTCGCGATCCGCGACGCGATCACCGCCGGCGCGAAGCCGAGCTCGCCGTCGCACACGCTCGACCACCGCGGCGACGGCACGCTCGCGCTCGCGCACGGTTCGCGGCTCGACCGCGACATCGTCGTCCGCTGGCCGGTCGCGACGCCGGCGGTCGGCCTCGCGCTCGCGTCGGCGCGGCCCGCGAAGGCCGGCGATGCCTACGGCCTGCTCACGATCGTGCCGCCGGCGCGCGACGCGAAGCCGCTGGCGGTGCCGCGCGATCTGATCGTGCTGCTCGACACCAGCGGCTCGATGGGCGGCGGCCCGCTCGACAAGGCGAAGCAGGTCGTCGCGATGATGATCGACTCGCTCGACGAGCAGGATCGCCTCGAGCTGATCGAGTTCTCGAACCGGCCGCGCCGCTACCAGGACGAGCCGGTGATGGCGACCGCGCGCGGCAAGCAGGACGCGATCAAGTGGGTGCGCTCGCGGCACGCCGATGGCGGGACCGAGATGCGCGCGGCGGTCGTCGAGGCGCTGCAGACGCT
>JBLMXA010000324.1:0-4598 GCA_050257515.1 Acidobacteriota bacterium
CTGCCCGCGTTTCTCGCCGCGAACGTCAGCAAGGACGGCACGTACGAGCTGCTCGGCCCCGCGCCATGGGACATGAACCTCGTCGCCGTGCTGCCCAAGGATCAGCCCGGCAACGTCACGCTCGAGTTCCTCGAGGGAGGCAAGCCGCTGCAGGCGCTCGAGGTCGCCGCGAAGGGCAGGCTCGTCGTCGCGCACGCGCAGGCGACGATCGCGGCCGGGTTCGCCGCTCACAAGAGCTACGAGCTGCGCATCACGAGCGGCAAGACGTTGCTGGCGAAGGCCGAGCTGTTCCTGCGCGAGTGAGCCAGTCGTCGAGATCGGCGCGCGCGCGCTCGGCCATCCGCGGCTTGCGGTTGTCCTTGCGCGTGCCGGGCAGCGGCGGCAACAGCCCGTAGTTGACGTTCGTCGGTCCGTACTTGTAGTCGCCCTCGCGCGACGCGGTGACGTGGTGGTACAGGCCGCCGATCATCGTCGTCGGCGGAGGCGGCGCGATCGGCGTGCCCGCGAGCTCGCCCGCGAGCAGCCACGCGACGAGCAGGCCCATCGCGCACGACTCGATGTAGCCCTCGACGCCGGTGAGCAGACCGGCGAACCGCACGCTCGGCCGGTCGCGCAGCTCGAGCGACGGCCCGAGGCGCGCCGGCGCGTCGATGTACGTGTTGCGGTGGATCGAGCCGAACCTGAGAAACTCGGCGTGCGCGAGCGCCGGGATCATCTGGAAGATCCGCTGCTGCTCGGGGTACGCGAGCCGCGTCTGGAAGCCGACGAGGTTGTACGCGGTCAGGTAGCGGTTCTCGGGCCGCAGCTGGACGACCGCCCACGGCCGGTGTCCGGTGCGCGGATCGCGCAGGCCGATCGGCCGCATCGGCCCGAACCGGAGCGTCTCGGGACCGCGCTCGGCCATCACCTCGATCGGCATGCAACTCTCGAAGTAGCGCGGCTCCTCGAAGTCGTGCGGCAGGATCTTGCGGCCGGCATTGACCGCGGCGACGAACGCCGCGTACTCGTCCTTCGTCAGCGGGCAGTTGACGTAATCGCCGACGCCGACGTCGCCGCCTGCCGACTCGACGTCGCTGTCCCTGCCCCACCGCGACGCGCGGAACGCGTTGTCCCAGTCGATCGAGTCGGCGGCGACGATCGGCGCGATCGCGTCGTAGAAGTACATGCGATCGCCGCCGAGCTCGGCGCGGATGACCTCCGCGAGCGCACCCTCGGTGAGCGGACCGGTCGCGACGATCGTCGGGTGCGCGGGCAGCTCGTCGAGCCGGCGCCGCTCGATGCGCACGCGCGGATGCAGCGCGAGCCGCTTCGTGATCGCGCGCGCGAACCCGAACCGCTCGACCGCGAGCGCCTGGCCGGCGGGCACGCGGTGCGCGTCGGCGCACGCGATCACGAGCGAGCCGGCGCGCCGGAGCTCCTGCTTGAGCAACCCGGCGGGCGCGACCGGGTCGTCACTTCGCAGCGAGTTCGAGCACACGAGCTCGCCGAGCAGCGGGCTCTGATGCGCCGGCGACATCGCGCACGGCTTCATGTCGACGAGCGCGACGTGCAGCCCCGCCTCGGCGAGCTGCCAGGCAGCCTCGCTGCCGGCCATGCCGCCGCCGACGACGGTGACGTCGGGGTCTCGCCACATGCGAGTCACGCTATCACGTGAGCTCCCCATCCTGTTTCCGGTTCCGATTCACTGCTGAATCGCGGAATTCAGTGGAGAAGCGGCACCGGAAGCAGAATTCGGAACAGTCGCCTACGCCGCGTTCTCCTCGGTCTCGTCCGCGCCTTCGCTGCGCCAGTCGCACTCGAGGCAGCGCAGCGTCACGCCGCGCTTGGTCTCCTTGCGCACGACGAACTTCGCCTGGCACACCGGGCACGGCTGCGGGATCGGCTTGTCCCACGCGACGAAGTCGCAGCCCTTCTTCGCCCAGTTCGAGCAGCCGTAGAACGGCTTGCCGCGCCGCGACCGCTTCTCGGCGATGAAGCCGCCGCAGCCGGGCCGCGGGCACTTCACGCCGAGCGAGATCGGCTTGGTCGTCTTGCAGTCGGGGTAGCGCGTGCACGCGAGGAAGCTACCGAACCGACCGCGCTTGACCGTCATCGGCGCGCCGCACGTCTCGCACACCTCGTCGGTCGTCTGCGGCGGAACCTTCTCCCACGTGCCGTCGAGGTTCTTGACGACCTCCATCGTGTTGCGGCACTCGGGATAGCCCTGGCACGCGAGGAAGCTGCCGTTGCGGCCCCACTTGATCACCATCGGCTTGCCGCACTTCTCGCACGTCCACTCGGTGGCGATCTCCTCGCGCTTGACGTCGCGCATCTCGGTCTTCGCCTTCTCGAGCTCCTTCTCGAACGGCCCGTAGAACGCGGCGAGCAGCTTGCGCCAGTCCTCGCGGCCTTCCTCGACGTGATCGAGATCGGACTCCATCTTCGCGGTGAAGTCCGCGCTGACGATCTCGGGGAAGCTCACGACGAGCAGGCCGTTGACGAGGATGCCGAGCTCGGTCGGCCAGAACCGCGCCTCCTTCTTCTCGACGTAGCCGCGGTCGACGATCGTCGACATGATCGCCGCGTACGTCGACGGCCGGCCGATGCCGCGCTCCTCGAGCTCCTTGACGAGCGATGCTTCGGAGAACCGCGGCGGTGGCTGCGTGAAGTGCTGCTCGGGGCGAATGCTCTCGAGCTTGACGGTCTCGCCGACTTCCAGCGGCGGCAGCAGCTTGTCCGCGGACTCCGCCTGCTCGGCCTTCGTGTCGTCGCTCTCGGCGACCTCGTACACCTTCGTGTAGCCGGCGAACTTCATCACCTGGCCGTTCGCGCGCAGCTGCGCCTGGCCGCGATCCATGTCCACCGTCGTCTGGTCGTACACCGCCGGTACCATCTGCGACGCGACGAACCGCTGCCAGATCAGCGTGTACAGCTTCACCAGCTCGTTGCCCTCGGGGTGGTTGGCGAGCGCGCTCGCGACGCGCTCGGGCGGCCACTCCATGAGCGTCGGCCGGATCGCCTCGTGGGCGTCCTGCGCGCGCTCCTTGTTGCCGTACGTGTTGGCCTCGTCGGGCAGGTACTCCGGCCCGTACGTCGTCTTGACGTAGTCGCGGACCGCGGCGAGCGCGTCGTCGGAGATGCGCGTCGAATCGGTACGCATGTACGTGATGAGACCGGTCGGGCCCTCGTCGCCGAGCTCGACGCCCTCGTACAGCCGCTGCGCGAGCGCCATGGTCCGCTTCGCGGTGAACCGGAGCTTGCGCGCGGCGTCCTGCTGCAGCTTGGACGTGATGAACGGCGCCTGCGGCTTCTTGCGGCGCTCCTTCTTCTCGACCGACGCGACGGTCGCATCGCCGGCGTGCAGCTCGTTCGCGATCGCCTCGGCCTCGTCCTTGGTCTTCGGCTCGGCCTTCTCGCCCTTCCACTTCCAGATCCGCGCCTCGAACGGCGGCGGATTGCCGGCGCGGCACGTGACGTCGACCGACCAGTACTCCTCGGGCTTGAACGCCTTGATCTCCTCCTCGCGCTCGCACACGAGGCGCACCGCGACCGACTGGACGCGGCCCGCCGACAGCCCGCGCTGGACCTTGGTCCACAGGATCGGGCTGATCTGGTAGCCGACGAGGCGATCGAGGATGCGCCGCGCCTGCTGCGCGTTCGTCTTGTTCATGTCGATCGACAGCGGGTGCGCGATCGCCTGCGTGACGCCCTTCTTCGTGATCTCGTTGATCAGCACGCGCCGCAGGTTCTTGTTGTCGCCCTTGATCTCCTCGGCGATGTGCCACGCGATCGCCTCGCCCTCGCGATCGGGGTCGGACGCGAGGTAGACGGTCTCGACCTCGCGCGCGGCCTTGCGGATCTCGCCGAGCACCTTCTTCTTGCCTTCGATCACCTCGTACGTCGGCTCGAACGAGCCGCCCTCGATGTCGACGCCGATGCCGCCGCCCTTGACGTTCTTCGGCAGGTCGCGGACGTGGCCGACCGAGGCCTTCACGACGTAGTTCGCGCCCAGGTACTTGTTGATCGTGCGCGCCTTCGCGGGCGACTCGACGACGACCAGCGCGGAGCCCGGCTTGACCTTCTTGGGCTTTTTCGGGCGCTCCTCGACCTCCTCGACCGCGACCTGCGGCTTGGCCTTGATGGCCTTGCCTGGCTTGGCCGGCTTCTTCGCCTGCGGCTTGTCGGCCTTCTTCGCGGCGGGCTTGGCCGCGGCCTTGCGGGCCGCACCCTTCGCCTTGCCGTGGCCCTTGTGGGCCTTGGCCTTCGCTTTGGGACGCTTGTCGTGCTTCTTGGTCACAGCTTCCTCGCTGACATCACTTCGACTGCTGGCAGAGCGCGTAGCACGGTCCGGACGGGCAGGCCGGTCGCCTCGATGATCGCGTCGACGCCGCGCGCGCCCGCGGCGATGGCCTCGGCGATCTTCGCGGCGACCGGATCGAGCGGCGCGGCCGCGCGGTGGCGCGGCGTGCCGGCGAGCGCGGCCTCGACATCCTCGACGCCCTCGACGAGCGCGGCGCCCGACGCGAGCAGCCGCTCGCAGCCGCGGCTGCCCGGCCACGCACCCACGATGCGGCCGAGCGCGGCACCGGCGCGCGCCGTCGACAGCGAGCCCGAGCGAA
>JBLMXA010000325.1:0-6010 GCA_050257515.1 Acidobacteriota bacterium
GCGCCACCTCGCGTTCCACTTCTCGCGATCGCGATCCATGTCGCGATCGATTGTCGCCTAGCGGCGGCGGCGAGTGAACACGAGCGCGAAGCCGAGCAGGCCGATCATCGCGAACGCGCCGTTGCCGCTCGAGCTGCTGTCGCAGCCGCCGCCGCCGTTGTCGGCGCCCGGCCAGCACACGCCGCCGGTGCCGGCGGTCGACACGCAGCTGAAGCCGCCCGGGCAGGTGCTCGACATCGGGTTGCACGACTCGACGCAGAACTCGTGGCCCTGGCCGTCGTTGCCGCACTCGTTCGACGCGCAGTCGGAGTTCTGCGTGCACGTCGAGCCGAGGCCGCCCGGCGTCGTCGGACCGGGGACGCAGTGGCCGTTGTCGCAGATGTCGCCCTTGTTCATGCAGTCCGACGTCGCCTTGCAGGCCTGGCCGTAGCCGACGTCGACCGTCGCCGACGTCATGTTGCCGGCGCCGTCGACGCCGATCACCTCGATGTGGTGGTTGCCCGGCGCGAGCGTGCTCGGCGTCTTCCACGAGTACGGCGCGCCGACCTTGCCGAGCGACGTGCCGTCGAGCTTGGCCTCGCCGCTGACGACGTCGACGTCGTCGGTGATGTTCGCGGTGATCGTGAAGCCCGGCTGCACCGACGCGCCCGTCGCCGGCGCGGTGATCGTCACCGACGGCGGCATCGTGTCGGGCTTGCTCGACCCGAACAGCGTGAACATCGTGCTGACCTCATCCTGCGTCGCGGTGCCGGTGCCGGTGCACGTGTGGGTCGCCTGGCCGCCGGTGCCGCTGCAGGTCAGGCCGAACGGCGACTGGCCGCCCTGGCAGTCGCTGCCGCACTTCTCGCCGTCGTGGTACTCGCGCATCCCGCTGTACGGGTTGTAGGTCATCGGATCGCTCGCATCGACGACGTGGTCGAGCGCCCAGGTATGGGCGATCTCCTGCGCCGCGGTCGAGCAGATCTCCAGCGGGTCGTTCGCGTAGTACGGATCGTTCGCGAACGCGAACACCAGCGCGTTCGGCATGAACGAGTCGCACTGGCCGACCTGGTTGCACGGGAAGTCGGCGATGCCGCCGACGCCGTTGCCCTGGCTGCCGAGCAGCTGGGTCGCCACACCCGCGACCATGACCTCCATGTGCGGCGCCGTGCCGGGATCGACGTCGGTCACGGTGACGTTGAAGCGCGAGAACGTCTCGCGCATGCACGCCATCGTGTCGTCCCAGACCTGCTGGCTCTGGTTCCATGCGGACAGCGTGATCGTGCTGTTCGCGATGTCGGACGTGTCCGACGTGTTGTCGGTGTTCCCCGCGTGGACCGTGCAGCCGCTCGGCTTGCACGGGTTCATGTAGAGGACGTGGGTATCGGCCGCCGCGGCGGTGTAGCCACCCGGGACGCGGGTGAAGTGAAACCCCGTGCGACCGGAGAACACGTTCCCCTGCAGGGGAATCGGCTCGGCGGACGCGGTGGAGGCAGCGGCGGCGACCAGGACGACAAGCAGGGGGCCCTTCATCTCGGCGCCAGATATAGGCGATACCGGCCGGCGGACCATCAGGTGGCTTCTGGCAACCGATGCGCGGGCTGAGACGAGAAGTCGCGGCACCTGCGAGGTCCGTGCGTCGCACCCCGCGCAACGTCCTGATCGTGCGCGGGTTGTGCAAGCGCCGTGGGGCAAAAACGGGCGGCTGGCTCACCGCCGCGTGGCGATCACCTCGCGCGGGCGCTGCGGATTGTTCTGCTCCTGGAACAGCGTGCCCTTGCGGGTCCACACGGCGACCTGCGCGTGCCGCTTGTCGAGCGACGCGGTGACGATCGTGCGGGTCGGCAGCCGGGTCGCGTACACGACGGCGCGGCGATCGTTGACGTTGACGTCGTCGGTCGCGTCCGCCTCGCCGAAGATGACGAGCACCATGCGATCGCTCGCGATGCCCTCGTGGATCAGCCGTTGGCGCACGGCCTCGGCGCGGCGGGTCGCGAGGTCCTCGTTGTACTCCGGCGAGCCGGCGTGGTCGGTGTGGCCCTCGATCACCAGCTTGTAGCCGGGGTGGGCGTGCAGCCACCTCGCGGCGGTGTCGATCTGCACGTCGCCCGACGACAGCAGCGTCGCCGAGCCGTTGGCGAACGCGATCACGTCGAGCGGCTCGATCGGCGCCGTGCCGTCGGAGGCAGCGAGGCCCTTCGCGACGCCGCTCGGCGGGTGCGCCGCGACGAAGTCCGGACCGCGCACGGCCGGATCGGCAGCCGCGATCACACCCGAGCCGACGAGGAGCAGCGAGGCGAGCAGCTTGGTGTTCATGCGACGAGATTCAGCATCGGCCGTGCCCGCGTCGCATGTCGGCGATACGGCGCGCCCGCGACGTCATCGACCGCGCGGCGTGCGCCCACCGCGCGCCCGGGCCCGCTCGCGTGGGCACGTCGCGTGCTTGCTCGGGGATCGTGCCGGTCGCCCGTCACCGTCATCCGAGGCCGCCGCCCGACGAGGTTCCGGGCGCTCGCGCGTTCCTGCCGGCGAGCCACTCGCTGCAGACCCTGCGCGCCGCGATCCCGACGTGCCATGGCTGCACGCTCTACCAGGACGCGACGCAGGCGGTGTTCGGAGAAGGCTCGACCGACGCGCGCGTCATGTTCGTCGGCGAGGTGCCCGGCGACTACGAGGATCTCGCCGGCAAGCCATTCGTCGGCCCGGCGGGCCGGCTGCTCGACGAGGCGCTCGCGGCCGCGAGCATCCCGCGCGACGAGGTCTACGTGACGAACGCGGTCAAGCACTTCAAGTTCACGCGCCGCGGCAAGAAGCGGCTGCACGACAAGCCGACGCGCTACGAGATCGACGCGTGCAAGCCGTGGCTCGAGTGCGAGCTCGAGGTGATCGCGCCCGACATCGTCGTCGTGCTCGGCGCGACCGCGGCGCAGGCGCTGCTCGGGCCGTCGTTCCGGGTGACGAAGTCGCGGGGCCAGGCGCTGCACACCGAGCTCGCGAGGTGGACGTTCGCGACCGTGCATCCGGCGGCCGTGCTGCGCGCGCCCGACGACGAGACGCGGCACGAGGCGAAGGCGGAGTTCATCCACGACATCGAGGTCGTCGGCGAGTACTTCAGGAAGC
The DNA here is from genome assembly GCA_050257515.1 of Acidobacteriota bacterium. GTDB lineage: Bacteria > Myxococcota_A > Polyangia > Haliangiales > Haliangiaceae > JABFXX01. The sequence continues at coordinate 3,100 of JBLMXA010000325.1, forward strand.
TCTGAGCTTCCTGAACAGCACGAACCCGCCGAGACCGAGGACGAGCACGAGTCCGAGGACGAGCACGATCCAGACGCGCGACCCGCGGGGAGCGGCGTGCGCGACGCACTGGCCGTCGGCGGTGACGATCGATCGCTCGCCGGCGGTGAAGATCAGCTCGAGGCCGTCGTCGTCGAGCGGGCCGCCGGGCCCGGCGAACCGGAAGTCGTGGCTCGGATCGTCGGCCGGGCCGACGTGCGCGCGGTCGATCGTGACGCCGGGGCTGTCCTCGATCCTCGCCTCGGTCTCGCCGGGGTGGGGGATGCGGAAGCGGTCGCGCACGAGCAAGCGGTGCTGGCCGCGCACCGTGGGCAGGCACAGGTACGTGACGAGATCGACCGAGAACGCGCCGGCGGCGACGTCGGGCGTGCCCATGCCGGCGTCGATGACCGCCCACGTCACGGGCTCGACGTGGCCGTCGACGTCGACCTCGAGCGCGGCGGCGACCTGCGCGGCGAGCTTTTGGGCGAACGCGTGCGCCTCGGCGTCGTCGATGCGGCCGTCGTGGTTGGCATCGATGTCGCGGCGCTCGGAAGCCCCCGGGATCTCGCCGAAGAACACGGTGTACGCGAGGCGGACGCGGTCGCCGAGCGGGGTCAGCTTGAGGTAGCGGTTGTTGTCGTCGACCGACGGCGCGACGTGCCCCGAAGCGAGGTTCGGGGCCAGCGTGACCACGAGCACGACCAGCCAGCGCAGCACGATGTGACAAGAGCATTGACCTCGTCGGAGCGCCCGTGGTCAAGTCCGCCGCGAGGGTAGTCATGATGAAGATCTGGCTTGGTCTATCGATCATCGCCGCGGCCGCCGCCTGCGGCAGCGATTCGCGCGGTCCGTTGTTCACCCCGAAGCCCGAGTGCAAGGGCGATGCGGTGACCCCGTACCAGGGCACGTACCCGCAGGTCATCAATTCGCTGATGATCGGCAGCGCCGGCGACGGCTTCGACCTCGACGGCGACGGCAAGCCCGACAACAAGCTGTCGACCGTCGGCAGCCTCGCGCAGAGCGCGATCGACGACTCGTTCAAGAACTACTCGATCGTGATCCCGATCGAGTTCTTCAACATGGCCCAGGTCGCGGCGTCGACCTGCACGAAGTTCGCCGTCTACCTCGGCGCGTACGCGCAGGACAAGGACGGCGACGGCGCGAAGGCGGCGGTGCCCAAGGGCGACTGCAACGACACCGACGCGACGATCGGGCCGGGGATGCCCGAGATCCCGGGCAACTTCAAGGACGACGACTGCGACGGCAAGGTCGACGAGGCCGCCGACGGCACCGTGCCGAACGACACCGCCGATCACGACGGCGACGGCGTCAGCATCGCGCAGGGCGACTGCGACGACACGAACAAGATGATCCACCCCGGCCTGGCCGAGGTCTGCGGCGACGGCCTCGACAACGACTGCGACGGCGTCGCCGATCGCACCCAGGACTCGAGCGGCACGCCGACCGCGTGCAACCCGTTCATGCCGCCGTTCTCGACGACGGCCGACATCCCGCTCGACAAGCTGTCGTTCGACACCAGCGGCGCGCCGCAGATCACGTTCACGAATGGCTCGATCGACAAGAACCTCATGCTGCACGCCGGGCCGTCGCTGTTCAGCGTCAACATCCCGGTGCAGGACATCCTGACGCTCGACCTCGAGATCACCGGCGCGACGATCGAGGCGCAGATGAACGCCGACGGCTCGATCGCGAAGGCGCGGCTCGGCGGCATCATCAGCGCGCGCACCGCGGACCAGATCACCGGCCTCAAGGTCGACCAGATCGGCCTGCTGCCGCAGGACTCGCTGCTCGACGCGGTGTTCGCGAACGTGCTCGGCGACCTGCTCGCGCTGCCGAAATCGAAGAGCGCGAAGGTGCAGCAGATGTACCCGGGCTGCAAGACGCCCGACATCGACGTCGACGGCGACGGCCTCGAGGCGTTCTGCCAGTCGGATCCGACCGCGACGGACAAGGTCGCCGACGTGTGCATCGACGGCGACGGCACGATCGTGATGAGCACGTACGACGCGAACGGCAAGATCGTCGATCACTGTGCGCAGGCGGTCGACAAGGCGGGCAAGCCGCGGTTCGTCGACGGGATCTCGGTCGAGCTGAACTTCACGACGACGCTCATCCACGCGATCAAGCCGCCCGCGCCTTGATGTTCCCGCTGCTGCTCGCCTCGGCCTCGCCCAGGCGCCGCGAGCTGCTCGAGCGCGTCGGCGTGCCGCTCGAGGTCCGGCCGGCGGACGTCGACGAGGAGCCGCGCCCCGGCGAGGCTCCGGCGGCGTACGTCGCGCGGATCGCGCACGCCAAGGCGAGCGCGGTCGAGCGGCGGCCGGGGCAGTGGGTGCTCGCCGCCGACACGACGGTGACGATCGACGGGCGGATCCTCGCGAAGGCGGCGACCGCGGCGGAGGCGGCCGACATGCTGCGGCGGCTCGTCGGGCGCGTGCACCAGGTGATCACCGCGTTCGAGCTCGTCGGCGATCCCGAGGACGTCACCGTGCGCCACACCGGGCAGGTGACGAGCGACGTCGCGATGGTCGCGGCGGACGACGCGGTGATCGCCGACTACGTCGCGAGCGGCGAGTGGCGCGGCAAGGCCGGCGCGTACGCGATCCAGGGCGTCGGCGCGGCGCTCGTGCGCGAGGTGCACGGTTCGGTGACGAACGTGATCGGGCTGCCGCTCGTCGAGGTGCTCGACCTGCTGCGCGCGGCCGGGGCGCCATCGGCGCGGCTGGCGCGCGGGATCGCGGTGTGAGCACGATCGCCCAGCGGTGGGCCGCCGTGCGCGCGCGCGTCGACGCGGCGTGCGCGAAGGCGGGGCGCGCGCCGGCCGACGTGACGATCGTCGCGGTGTCGAAGACCCACCCCGCCGCGGCGGTGC
>JBLMXA010000326.1:0-7509 GCA_050257515.1 Acidobacteriota bacterium
GAAGAAGATCCTCGCGGTCGCCGTCCACAATCACTACAAGCGGATCGACCACAAGCAGACCGGCCAGTCCGACGAGGATGTCGAGCTGCAGAAGTCGAACATCCTGCTCCTCGGGCCGACCGGCTCGGGCAAGACGCTGCTCGCGCAGACGCTCGCGCGCATCCTCAACGTGCCGTTCGCGATCGCGGATGCCACGAACCTCACCGAGGCCGGCTACGTCGGCGAGGACGTCGAGAACATCATCGTCTCGCTGCTGCAGAACGCCGATCACGACATCGAGCGCGCACAGCGCGGCATCGTCTACATCGACGAGATCGACAAGATCGCGCGCAAGAGCGACAACCCGTCGATCACGCGTGACGTCTCCGGCGAAGGCGTCCAGCAGGCGCTGCTCAAGATCATCGAAGGAACGACCGCGAGCGTGCCGCCGAAGGGTGGCCGCAAGCATCCGCAGCAGGAGTTCCTGCAGGTCGACACGACCAACCTCCTGTTCATCTGCGGCGGTGCCTTCACCGGCATCGAGGACATCATCGAGAACCGCATCGGTCAGAAGCTCATCGGCTTCGGTGCGGGCATGAATAAAAAGGTCACGCACTCCCAGTGGGAGCTGCTGCAAGAGATCGAGCCGGAGGATCTGCTGAAGTACGGCATGATCCCGGAGTTCATCGGCCGTCTGCCGGTGATCGCGCCGCTCCACGAGCTCTCCGAGGAGGCGCTCGTGCAGATCCTCACGCAGCCGAAGAACGCGCTGGTCAAGCAGTACCAGAAGCTGTTCGAGATGGACGGCGTGAAGCTCAAGTTCGGCAAGGGCGCGCTGACGAAGGTCGCGAACATGGCGGCGTCGCAGAAGAGCGGCGCCCGCGGCCTGCGCGCGATCCTCGAGAGCGCGCTGCTCGACATCATGTTCGAGACGCCCGGCCAGAGCGTCTCCGAGGTGATCATCAACGAGGACGTGATCGAGAAGCACGGCTCGCCGCTCATCACGTACACGAAGGAATCAAAGGCGGCCGACGCCTGATAGACTGGCGCCGTGGTCGCTGCCACCGCGCCGGTCGACGAGTTTCGCTGCTCCCAGTGCGGCGCGCCGATGGCGTTCGCGCCGGGCACGTCGCAGCTCGCGTGCGACCACTGCGGCAACGCCGTGGCGATCACGCTCGCCGAGGGCGTGATCGTGTCCTACGACCTGTTCGGACCGCAGGCGAAGGCCGCGCTCGCCGCCGCGGCGGTCGTTCACGAGGGACGCGAGATCGAGTGCAAGCAGTGCGGCGCGCGCGCGATGGTGACCGGGCAGGCGACGCGCTGCGCGTTCTGCGACGCGCCGATGGTCGTCGAGGTCGACGCGAAGGCACCCGGCATCCCGCCGGGCGGCGTGCAGCCGTTCGCGATCGACGGCAAGGCGGCCGCCGACAGGTTCGCGACGTGGCTGCGCAAGCGGTGGTTCGCGCCCGGCGATCTCGTCGCGCGCTCGCGCCGCGACAAGCTCGACGGCATCTACCTGCCCTACTGGATCTTCGACTCGACGTCGACGACCGACTACGACGGGCAGCGCGGCACCACGCGCTGGGAGACCGAGACGTCCCGCGACGCGAGCGGCAACGAGCAGACGCGCCAGGTCTCGCACACCGACTGGTTCCCGGTGTCGGGCACGGTGCACGTGACGAAGAACGACGTGCTCGCGATCGCGAGCCCCACGCTGCCCGCGAAGCTCGTCGCGAAGCTCGAGCCGTGGGAGCTCGACAAGCTGCGCATGTTCGATCACCGCTTCCTCGCCGGCTTCGTCGCGGAGCGCTACCGCGTCGAGCCGGCGGATGGCTTCCAGACCGCGTATCCGGTGATCGAGGGCGCGATCAAGGGCGCCATCCGCCGCGACATCGGCGGCGACTCGCAGCAGATCGACAACATGAACGTCAACTGGGACAGCGTGCGCTTCCGCCACGTGCTGATGCCGGTGTGGCTGTCCGCGTTCCACTACAACGACAAGGTGTTTCACGTCGCGGTCAACGCCGCGACCGGCGAGGTCGTGGGGGAACGGCCGTACAGCGCCAGCAAGATCGCGCTGTTCGTGCTCGCGATCGCGGCCATCATCGCGGTGATCGTGGTGCTGGCGACGCGTTAGCAAGTATCCGTGGCACGGATGGCGGGGTTGGCCGATACTGCAAACCATGCGGGCAGTCATCGCGACCGTATTCGTGATGGCCTGCTACGCGCCGCACCCTCCAGCCGGCTCGCCGTGCGCCAACGGCGCGTGCCCGAGCGGGCTCGTGTGCTCGCCGGCGAGCCAGACCTGCGAGCTCGTCGCGGTCGACGCGCCAGGCGGCATCGACGCACCAGTCATCGACGCCCGCGTCGATGCATCGATCGACGGCGCGAGGAGCCCGTTCGCGTACCGGCGGCGGATCACGATCCACAACACGTCGACGACGGACCTGCCGGCCGGCTTCGCGATCCGCGTGTCGCTCGATCCCACGCTCGCGACGCTGCTGACGCAGGGCAAGGTCAAGGCCGACCTGTCGGACCTCCGCGTGATCGGCGACGGCTCGCTCGGCGACCGCGATCGCATCGTCGATCCGGCGACCGGGCCCGCGCCGCCGGCGGTGACGTTCGCGCTCGCGCTGCCGATCGCCGCGGGCGCGACCGACACGAGCTACGCGCTGTACTACGGCAACCCGGCCGCGACCGCCGCGCCCGCCGATGGCACGAAGGTGTTCGCGATCTACGACGACTTCACCGCCGGCATCGCGGGCTTCTGGCTGAAGAACGACGGCCCGATCACGAGCAGCGGCAAGCTCGTGCTGCGCGCCGGCCACACCGACGCGCTGACCACGGCCGCGGGCAGCCTGCAGATCGTCAGCGCGGTCGAGCTCGTCGCCAACGTGATCGATCCGACGAGCAACTCGACGACCGTGCCCGACGGCACGTTCTACTACTGGTTCGGCTACCAGCACCGCGGCGACTTCTCCGCGAGCGATCCGTGGATCCTGTGGATCGCGCGCGGCAAGAGCCAGATCCACACCGAGCAGAAGTCGCCGACCGGCTGCGAGACCGAGTGCGACGGCCCGGCGACGCTGGCCCAGAACACGGCGCCGCACTACTACGCGATCGAGCGCGATCCCAGCGCGACGCGGTTCTACCTCGACGGCGCGCTGTCGACGACGACGTCGGTGATGAACACCGCGGACTACTCGGTGATGGTCCGCAACTACATGGCGACGAGCGATCTCGACGTCGACTACATCCGCGCGCGGCCGCGCGTCACGCCCGATCCGACCGCGACGCTCGGTGCCGAGGAGCAGCTGTGAGTCACGGCGGCGGCAGCGCGTCCCAGAAATCGCACTGCGCGGTCTTGTAGCCGGTGCCGCCGCCGGCGCCAACGTCGAGCAGGCGATACGGATCGCTCGCCGCATCGTAGGCTGCCCACGTCGGGAGGTGGGGCGCGTCGTTCGGATCGTGCTGCTTGGCGAAGTTCAGCCAGTACGCCTGCATGATCGTCACCATCTCGGTGTCGCTGCCGATGCGATCGAGCGGGAAGTCGTCGTTGCCGAACACGAACGGGATCTCCGCGCTGTGGAACACGCCGAGGTTCTGCGCGAACGGGTTCTGCGGCGGCTCGTCGTAGACGTAGCGGAACACCGGCGCGCCGGCGGTCGCGGCACCGCGTGCAGCGCGGCGGGTCGGGCACACGAAGAACGCGTCACCCGTGACGGCGGCGAGCGCGCCGTAGTTGATCGGCGCGTTGAACGGGTACTGCGCCTCGATCGCGGCGACGTTCGCCGAGCCGAAGCGCGTGGCGAGCGCCGCGCGATAGTCGGTGTCGTTCGTGACCTGCAGCGCGTAGATCGGCGCCTCGAACAGCGTGCCCTCGTCGGCGTTGTTGCCGATCACGAGCGGGAGCGGCGCGAAGCCGCCCGCCGCGAACGCCGTGCGCAGGTCCTGCTCGATCACGAAGCCGTCGACGTTCGGCAGCTGGTTCGCGAGCACGCTCGTCTGGTAGAACGGCCCGCCCGGCGTCTGGTTCGCGACCGGCGGCAGCATCGTCGCGTTCAGCAGCGCCTCGGTCGACACGCCGCGCAGGCACGCGATCGCCGAGGCGCCGCCGCCGGGACAGCCGAGCTGCGCCGCGAGATCGAGCCCGAGGCTCTGCGCGGTCGCGTGGCCGATCGTGACGAGATCCGACGTGCACAGCCCGCTCTCCGAGATCGCGGCCTCGAACAGCCCCTGGTTGCGGCTCGACACGTACTGCGCGCACACCGAGAACCCGCCGGCCGACTCGCCGAACAGCGTCACGCGCTGCGGATCGCCGCCGAACGCCTTGATGTTGTGCTGCACCCACAGCAGCGCCGCGCGCTGATCCTCGAGCCCGTAGTTGCCCGACGTCGGGTACGCGGGATCCTCGCCGTCGAGCGCGGGGTGCGCGAAGAAACCGAACGCGCCGAGCCGGTAGTTGATCGAAACGACGATCACGCCCTGGCTCGCGAGCAGCGCGCCGTCGTACCACTTGTCGCCGCCGCTGCCGCTGATGAACGCGCCGCCGTGGATCCACACCATCACCGGCAGGTTGCGCGCGCCCGACGGCGCCCACACGTTGAGGTACAGGCAGTCCTCGTCGGTGTACGTGCCGAGGAACGTCTGCGGGCACGCGCTGCCGGTCTGCCGCGCGTCGAGCACGCCGCTCCACGGCGTCACCGGCTGCGGCGCGCGCCAGCGCAGATCGCCGACCGGCGGCGCGGCGAACGGGATGCCGAGGAAGCTGCGCACGCCGTTCGTGCTCGCGCCGCGCACGACGCCGCTGTCGAGCTTGACCTCGAGCTCGTCGCTGCTGCTCGTGCAGCTCGCGGCGATGCCGAGCGTCGCGATCGCGATCACGAATCGCGAGCGAAGCGAGCTCGCCGTCGCGCGAAGCGCGCGGCTTGTCATCGATTGCGCCGAAGGCGGCTCCATACGTGCGCATGTTACCTGGCGCTTTCGAGCGGTTACACCGCGATTGCGACGCCGCGAACCACCCCTCCTCTCACCACCACGAGGAGGCAAACGGATGTCCTGGAAGCAGACGCTTAGTTACCTATTGCTCGCCGCGTGTGGCACGACGACCGCGCCCAAAGACGACGCGCCGCCCGAGGCCGGTCCCGTGCTGCAGCGCGCGTCGCGGTCGACGACGATCGCGCTGACCGACGACGGCTCGCACGTCGCGATGGTCAACCCGGAGGACGGCTCGCTGTCGGTGTTCGAGACCAGCGACAACGCGCGCACCGGCAAGGTCGCGACCGGCGGCTCGCCGTCCTCGGTCGCGCTCGCGCCCGACAACCGGACCGCGTACGTCGCGAACCGCGCCGACGGCACCGTCGTGCGCGTCACCGGCATCGACGGCGGCACGCCGGCGGTCGACGCGACCGTCCAGGTCGGCAGCGAGCCGGTCGGGCTCGCGCTGTCGCCGACGGGCAAGCAGCTGTTCGTCGCCGAATTCGCGGAGAGCCGCGTGTCGGTGATCGACACGACGTCGATGACGATCACGAGCTCGTTCGCGGTCGACCGGCCGCGCGCGCTGATGGTCACGAACAACGCCGACTCGAGCGACGCCGACGAGACGCTGATCGTCGCGCACTACTACGGCGCGCCGGTCGCGGGTGCCGAGAGCAAGGACGACGGCCGCATCGGCCACGTCGAGCTGCGCTCGCTCGCGAGCCTCACCGATGTCAAGGACATCACGCTCGCGCCGATCGACAGCGGCTTCCCCGCCGGCGGCGTGTCGACGAACCCGACCGTGCACGCGTCGGCGAACCAGCTCGGCGCGGTCGCGGTCGCGAACGGCCGGCTGTACGTGACGAGCGTGGCCGCGTCGCCGCAGGCGCCGATCCGCTTCGACAACAACGTGTTCCCGGTCGTCTACGTCGCCGATCTCGCGGCGGCGGCCGAGGTGCAGGACGCGAGCGGCACGACGAACCTCGCGCGCAAGATCTACGACGCGAACCCGACGCCGTCGCCGGCGAACCCGCGGTTCATCCCCGGCGAGCTGTCGGGCGTCGACTTCGTGCCGAACAGCAACGTCGCGTACGTCACCGGCCGCGCCGGCGACGTCATGGTGCGCATCACCTACGACACGAGCGTGGCGGTCGGCTCGACCCAGAACACCGAGATCGATCTCGCGGGCAACACCACGATCGGCCAGTGCCAGGCGCCGACCGGGCTCGCGGTCGGCGCGAACGGCAAGGCGTACGTGAACTGCTGGATCACGCGCAAGCTCGGCGTCGTCGATCTCGGCGCGCAGCAGCTCGTGCAGACCGTCGACTCGGCGGCGCTGCCGACGGCCGCGGCCGACCTGTCGGTCCAGCGCGGCAAGCGCTTCTACTACACCGGTCGCGGCCGGTGGTCGGCGATGGTCGCGAACGGCGCGAAGGGCGGCGAGGGCTGGTCGTCGTGCGGCTCGTGTCATCCCGACGGCCTGTCCGACAACGTCACCTGGCAGTTCGGCGCGGGCCCGCGGCAGACGACGTCGCAGGACGGCACGTTCTCGCACGACAGCGCGATCCAGAAGCAGCGCATGCTCAACTGGACCGCGATCAACGACGAGCACCACGACTTCGAGAACAACACGCGCGGCGTGTCGGGCGGCCTCGGCGCGATCACGACCGCGGCCACGCCGAGCGACTGTGGCCAGCTCGACAAGGAGACCCAGGTGTCGCTGACGGGCATCGGCGGCCTCGGTCGGCCGCTCAAGGAGATCGCCGACGATCCGACGGTCGCGACGTGCGGGCACAAGGACTGGGACGACATCGAGGCGTACGTCAAGTCGATCCGGCCGCCGCACGCGCTGCGCGCGGCGGATCCGGCGCAGGTCGCGCGCGGCCGCCAGCTGTTCGTCGACGGCGGCTGCGCGAAGTGCCACGGCGGCGCCGGCTGGACGATCTCGCGGCGCTACTACACGCCGTCGTCGTCGAACAACGCGTCGCTCGCGTCGACGGCGTTCGCGATCCCGGGCTTCTTCCCGGCGACGTGGTCGTACGACAACAGCGGCACCGCGCGCATGCAGGTGTCGGGGCAGCCGGTCGTGCCGCAGGACGCGACGGGCCCGGCGGAGAGCAGCGCGATCGGCGTCGGCGAGTCGGCGTGCGCGCTGCGCAACGTCGGCACGTTCGGCGTGCCGGGCAACGCGGCGGCGACCGACGCGCTCGAGGTGCGCCCCGCGAACGGCGCGCTCGCGCGCGCCGAGGGCCGCGCCGGCTACAACGTGCCGTCGCTGTACGGGCTCGCGCTCGGCGCGCCGTACACGCACGCCGGTCAGGCGCCGACGCTGCAGGACCTGTTCGGCAACCCGGTGTGGGCGTTCCACACCAACGCCGGCAACGCGAACTTCAGCGTGACGCTCGGCCAGACCGGCGCGATCGACGACCTCGCCGCGTTCCTGCTCTCGATCGACGCGTCGACGCCCGAGATCGACGTGCCGGCCGATCCGGGCAGCGGCGCGAGCTTCGACGCGTGCCCGGTCAGCTTCCCGTGACGCAGGCTACGGCGATG
>JBLMXA010000327.1:0-5911 GCA_050257515.1 Acidobacteriota bacterium
CAGCTCGTCGGCCTGGCTCGGCGCGCCGGGGAACCCGAGCACCTCCTGGAGGCCGATCGCGTCGAGATCGAGCGACGCGATGCGCTCGCGCAGCAGCGGCTTGCGGCGCTCCCACGGCCCGGCGCGGTTCCAGATGTTGAGCGTCGCGACGCGCCACAGGTCGGCCCGGTCGAGCATGCGCGGATGTTACAGTGCGCGCGATGTCCGAAGGTCCTCGTACCGATCGCGGTCCACGCGATCCAGCCAACCCGCTCCACGGCGCGCGCATCGTCGTCTGCGTCACCGGCGGCATCGCCGCCTACAAGGCCGCCGAGCTGGTCCGCCTGCTCGACAAGGCCGGCGCGTCGACGTACGTCGCGATGACCGAGCGCGCGCAGCACTTCGTCGGCGCGATGACGTTCCAGGCGCTGACGCGCCACCCGGTGTTCACGAACCTGTTCGATCTCACCGAGGAGGCGACGATCGGCCACATCCAGCTCGCCGACCGCGCCGATCTCGTGATCGTCGCGCCGGCGACCGCGAACGCGCTCGCGCGGCTCGCCGCCGGGATGGCCGACGACTGCGTCACCGCGATCGCACTCGCGACCAAGGCACCTGTCCTGCTCGCGCCGGCGATGAACGTGAACATGTGGAGCCACCCGACGACGCAGGCGAACGTCAAGCAGCTCGTCGAGGTCGCGCGCTGCCGCGTCGTCGGCCCCGGCGAGGGCTTCCTCGCGTGCCGGTGGACCGGCCCGGGCCGGCTCGCCGAGCCCGCCGACATCGTCGAGGCCGCCGCGCACGTGCTGTCGACGCAGGATCTCGCGGGCCGCCGCATCGTCGTCAGTGCCGGCCCGACCTACGAGCCGATCGATCCGGTGCGGTTCGTCGGCAACCGCAGCTCGGGCAAGATGGGCATCGCGCTCGCCGCGGCCGCGCAGCGCCGCGGCGCCGACGTCACGCTGATCCTCGGGCCGAGCGCGGTGCCGCCGCCGGTCGGCGTCGCGACGAACCACGTCGAGACCGCCGCGCAGCTGCAATGGGCGCTCGATCGCGCGGTGAAGACCGCGGACGCGGTGATCATGACCGCCGCGGTCGCCGACTACCGGCCCGCGCACGAGGCGAAGGAGAAGCTCAAGCGCGGCGAGCTCGGAGCGAAGACGCAGATCGAGCTCGTGGCGAACCCCGACCTGCTCGCCGAGCTCGGCGGCAAGCGCCGCGGCAAGACGCCGCTGCTCGTCGGGTTCGCCGCCGAGACCCACGATCTGATCGAGAACGCGAAGCAGAAGCTCGCGGCCAAGAAGTGCGACCTGATCGTCGCGAACGACGTCGGCGAGCCGAACGCCGGCTTCGCGGTCGACACCAACCACGTCCAGCTCGTCGATCGCGACGAGGTCGTCGACGTGCCGCCCGGCCCGAAGGCCGAGGTCGCGCACCGCATCCTCGATCGCGTGGTGTCGCTGCTCGCTAGACCAGCAGGCCCGGCGCCGGGAACTTCGCGCACAGCTCGCGCACCTCGCCCGCGATCTTCGCGTGCAGCGAAGCATCGCTAGGCGCCGCGACGACCTGCTCCATCCACGCCGCGATCTGCTTCATCTCGGGCTCCTTCATGCCGCGGCTGGTGACCGACGGCGTGCCGAGGCGGATGCCCGACGGATCGAACGGCTTGCGCGGATCGAACGGCACGCTGTTGTAGTTGAGCTCGATGCCGGCGGCGTCGAGCGCCTTCGCGGCGACCTTGCCGGGGACGTGCTTGTTCGTCAGATCGCACAGGATCAGGTGGTTGTCGGTGCCGCCGGTGACGAGCGAGAAGCCGCGCTCGACCATCGCCGCCGCGAGCGCCTTCGCGTTCGCGACGATCTGGTGCGCGTACGCCTTGAACGCGTCGCGCTTCGCCTCGTGCAGCGCGACCGCGATGCCCGCGGTCGTGTGGTTGTGCGGGCCACCCTGCAGGCCGGGAAACACCGCGCGATCGATCGCCTTTTGGTGCTCCGCCTTGCACATCAGCATGCCGCCGCGCGGCCCGCGCAGCGTCTTGTGCGTCGTCGTCGACACCACGTCGGCGACCGGCACCGGCGACGGGTGCGCGCCGCCGGCGACGAGGCCGGCGATGTGCGCGATGTCGGCGACGAGCAGCGCGCCGACCTCCTTCGCGATCGCGGAGAACCCGGCGAACTCGATCGTGCGCGGGATCGCGGTGCCGCCGCAGAACATCAGCTTCGGCCGCTCCTTGCGCGCGAGCTCGCGCACCTCGTCGAGATCGACGCGCAGCGTGTCCTTGCGGACGCCGTACTGCACGCTCCGGAAGTAGCTGCCGGTGATCGACACGTTCCAGCCGTGGGTGAGGTGGCCGCCGGCGGGCAGCCCCAGGCCCATGACGGTGTCGCCGGGCTTGCAGAACGCGAAGTAGACGGCGAGGTTGGCGGGCGAGCCCGAGTACGGCTGCACGTTCGCGTGGTCGGCGCCGAACAGCGCCTTCGCGCGATCGATGCACAGCTGCTCGATCTGATCGATGTACTTCTGGCCCTCGTAGTAGCGCTTGCCCGGGTAGCCCTCGCTGTACTTGTTCGTCAGCACCGAGCCGGTCGCGGCGAGCACCGCGCCCGATACGTAATTCTCCGACGCGATCAGCCGCACGCTGTCGCGCTGGCGCGTCTCCTCGGCGGTGATCAGATCTGCGATCTCGGGGTCGACGTGCGACAGCGTGGCGACGAGGGCAGGGTGCATGCGGCAGTTATACGCCGATCCGTCGGCGGGCGATCGCGCGCGGCAGCGCCGGCGAAGGCCGTTCGCGCAGCGCGCTCACCGCCCACAACAGCCCCTTCATCAGCAACACGCCGAAGTAGCCGATGCACGTCCACGCACCCAGCAGCGCGACGACCAGCACGTAGTACGCGATCGGCGGTGACATGGTGACTCTTGGATGCGCGGCCGCCTGCAGGCGTTTCGTCGTATAACCTGCGGCGGTGCACACGCCGACGCGCGAAGAGTTCACCGCCGCCGCGACGCGGGGGAATCTGATCCCCGTGTATCGCGAGCTGCTGGCCGACGGCGACACGCCGGTCAGCGCGTATCACGCGCTCGGCGCCGGCGAGCACTCGTTCCTGCTCGAGTCGGTCGTCGGCGGCGAGACCTGGGCGGCGTACTCGTTCGTCGGCGTCGCGCCGCGCGCGGTGGTTCGCTGGAACGCCGGGACCGCCCACGTCACCTGGTACGACGTCGACGGCGGCGGCCCGCCGCGCGAGGCCCAGTGGCCGACCTCCGATCCGACCGCCGCGCTCACCGAGGTGCTCGGCGAGCTGCGGCCGGTCGACGTGCCCGGGCTGCCGAGGTTCTGGGGCGGCGCGGTCGGCTGGATCGCGTACGACTGCGTGCGCGCGTTCGAGGACTTGCCTGCGCGCGCGCGGCCGGGATTGGACCTGCCGCCGCTGTGCATGGTCGTCACCGACACGCTGCTGATCTTCGACAACCTGCGCCAGACGCTGAAGGTGGTGGCGACGCCGTACGTCGCACGGCCCGAGCGCGCCGAGGGGGCCTACGAGCGCGCGTGCGCGCGCATCGACGCGATCGTCAGCAAGCTGCGCGCGCCGCGCACGCCGCTGCCCGAGCTCGAGCCGCCGCGCGCGAACGAGCGCGCGTCGCTGCCCGCGCCGATGTCGACGTTCGGCCAGGACGCGTACGTCGCCGGCGTGCAGCAGATCAAGGAGTACATCCTCGCCGGGGACGCGTTCCAGGTCGTGCTGTCGCAGCGGTTCGCCGAGCCCGCGGCCGGCGCGCGCCCGCTCGACGTGTATCGCGCGCTGCGCGTGATCAACCCGTCGCCGTACATGTTCCACCTCGAGTTCCCCGAGGCGCGGGTCACCGGCGCGTCGCCGGAGACGCTCGTCCGGCTCGAGGGCGATCGCGTCGAGCTGCGGCCGATCGCCGGCACGCGTCCGCGCGGCAAGACACCCGCGGACGACGACCGGCTCGCCGCCGAGCTGCTCGCCGATCCGAAGGAGCGCGCCGAGCACCTGATGCTGATCGATCTCGGCCGCAACGACGTCGGCCGCGTGTCGCGCGTCGGCACGGTGCACGTGCCCGAGCAGATGGTGATCGAGCGCTACTCGCACGTGATGCACCTGGTGTCGCACGTGGTCGGCACGCTCGAGGCCGGCAAGAGCTGGGTCGACGTGCTGCGCGCCGCGTTCCCGGCGGGGACGTTGTCGGGCGCGCCGAAGATCCGCGCGATGGAGATCATCGACGAGCTCGAGCCGCACCAGCGCGGCATCTACGGCGGCGCGGTCGGCTACATCAGCTACACCGGCAACCTCGATCTCGCGATCGCGATCCGGACGCTGGTCGCTGCGGGCGACACGATCTACGTGCAGGCCGGCGCCGGCATCGTCGCCGACTCGGTGCCCGAGCTCGAGTACCAGGAATGCGTCAACAAGGCGCGCGCGGTGCTGCGCGCGGTCGCGATGGCGAGGACGGCGCGATGAAGATCTTGTTGATCGACAACTACGACTCGTTCACGTACAACCTCGCGCAGTACCTCGGCGAGCTCGGCGCGGACGTCACGGTCGAGCGCAACGACGCGATCGGCGTCGACGCGATCGGCGCGCGCTCGCCGGACGCGATCGTGATCTCGCCGGGCCCGTGCACGCCGAACGAGGCCGGCATCTCGATGGACGTGGTCCGCGAGTACGCGGGGCGCATCCCGATCCTCGGCGTGTGCCTCGGCCACCAGTGCATCGGCCAGGTGTTCGGCGGCCGCATCGTGCGCGCGCCGCGCATCATGCACGGCAAGACCTCGAAGATCTTCCACGACGAGAAGGGGCTGTTCGCCGGCGTCGAGAACCCGTTCGTGGCGACGCGCTATCACTCGCTCGTGATCGCGCCGGACTCGCTGCCCGACGTGCTCGAGGTCACCGCGAAGACGTGGGAGGACGAGATCATGGGCGTCCGCCACCGGCAGCACCTGGTCGAGGGCGTGCAGTTCCACCCCGAGTCGATCATGACGACCGCGGGCAAGCAGCTGCTCGCGAACTTCCTGCGGATGGCGTCGTGACGGCCGCGATCGTCCGCGCGATCTCGCGCGCGCTCGACCGCCACGACCTGTCGCGCGCGGAGATGGCCGACGTGATCGGCCAGATCATGGACGGCCAGGCGACCGCCGCGCAGATCGGTGGCCTGCTCGTCGCGCTGCGCGCGAAGGGCGAGGCGATCGACGAGCTCGTCGGTGCCGCCGCCGCGATGCGCTCGCGCGCGCTGCCGCTCCAGTGTCCGGCGCCGGAGCGCGGCATCGACACGTGCGGCACCGGCGGTGACGGCGCTGGCACGATCAACGTGTCGACGCTCGCCGCGATCCTGCTCGCCGCGAACGGCGCGTGCGTCGCCAAGCACGGCAACCGCGCGCAGTCGAGTAAGTGCGGCTCGGCCGACGTGCTCGAGGCGCTCGGCGTCGCGGTCGACACCGAGCCGGCGAGGGTCGAGCAGTGCATGCGGGTCGCCGGGATCGGCTTCGCGTTCGCGCCGCGGTTCCACGCGGCGACCCGCCACGTCGGCCCCGCGCGCAGGGAGCTCGGCACGCGCACGATCTTCAACCTGCTCGGGCCGCTGACGAACCCCGCCGGAGTGCGGCATCAGGTCGTCGGTGTCTACGATCGCAAGTGGTGCGAGCACGTCGCGGCCGCGCTCGGCGCGCTCGGCCTGCGGCGCGCGGCGGTCGTCCACGGCGCCGGCGGCCTCGACGAGCTCGCGGTGCGCGGCGAGACCCACGTCGCGCTGTGGGACGCCGACGAGGGCCTCGTGCGCACGCTCGCGTTCACGCCGCGCACGTTCGGCGTCGACGAGGTCGATCCGGAGGGGCTCGCCGGCGGCGACGCCGCCCACAACGCGACCGTGCTGCGCAAGGTGCTCGCCGGCCACCACGTCGGCCGCGGCGAGCGCC